>JAZQWT010000123.1:0-17731 GCA_045632485.1 Acutalibacteraceae bacterium | reverse complement strand
ACGTATTGCAGAAATGAAAACAGGTGAAGGTAAAACTCTTGTTGCTACCCTCCCTGCATATCTCAATGCCCTTTCAGGCAAAGGTGTTCACATCGTTACTGTCAACGATTACCTTGCAAAACGTGACTCTGAATGGATGGGTAAGCTTTACCGCTTTATGGGCCTTAAAGTAGGTCTTATCATTCACGGTCTTACAAATGAACAGCGCCGTGAGGCATACGATGCAGACATCACATACGGCACAAACAACGAGATGGGCTTTGACTATCTCCGTGATAATATGGTGCAGTATAAAGAAAATAAAGTTCAGCGTGAACACAATTTCGCTATCGTGGACGAGGTTGACTCAATCCTTATCGACGAAGCAAGAACTCCCCTTATTATTTCAGGACGCGGTGACACTTCAACTGAACTTTACAAGCTTGCTGACCGCTTTGCAAAAGGCCTTAAAATGGCTAAGGTTAAAGAAATCGATTCAAAAGCAAACGCAGAAGACGTTGCAGCTGACGGCGATTTTGTAGTTGACGAAAAAGCAAGAACAGCAACTCTGACAAAATCAGGTGTTCAGAAAGCAGAAGCTTTCTTCCAGCTTGAAAACCTTATGGATGCTGAAAATATGACAATCCAGCATCACATCAATCAGGCAATCAAAGCAATCGGCGTTATGACAAAAGACGTTGACTACGTTGTTAAAGACGGTGAAGTGCTTATTGTTGACGAATTCACAGGCCGTATTATGCTTGGTCGTAGATATAACGAAGGTCTTCATCAGGCTATCGAGGCAAAAGAAGGCGTAAAGGTTGAACACGAAAGTAAAACTCTTGCTACAATTACTTTCCAGAACTATTTCCGTCTTTATACAAAGCTTTCAGGTATGACAGGTACTGCAAAAACTGAAAGTGCTGAATTCCAGGAAATTTACAGCCTTGACGTTATCGAAACTCCCACAAATAAGCCTATTCAGCGTCAGGACCTTGATGACTCTGTTTACAAAACAGAAAGAGGTAAATATAACGCAGTTATCGAGCAGATTATTGAATGTAATCAGAAAGGTCAGCCTGTACTTGTAGGTACTGTTTCTATTGAAAAATCAGAAATCCTTTCTGCTCTTCTCAAAAAGAGAGGCATCAAGCACGAAGTTCTCAACGCTAAATACCACGATAAAGAAGCTGAAATCGTTGCACAGGCAGGTAAATACGGTGCTGTTACAATTGCAACTAACATGGCAGGCCGTGGTACTGACATTATGCTCGGCGGTAACGCTGAATACCTTGCAAAGGCAGAAATGCGCAGAATGCAGTATGATGAAGAGCTTATTGCTGAGGCAACAGGCTTTGCAGAAACTGACAACGAAGAAATTATAAATGCACGTGAAGAATACACAAGACTTTATAAAAAATATAAAGATGAGATTGCTCCCGAGGCAGAAAAAGTAAGAGAAGCAGGCGGTCTGTTTATCATCGGTACAGAACGTCACGATTCAAGACGTATCGACAACCAGCTCCGCGGTCGTTCAGGCCGTCAGGGTGACCCGGGTGCCAGCCGTTTCTATCTTTCACTTGAAGACGACCTTATGCGTCTCTTCGGTGGCGAAAAGCTTTCAAATATGATGGATATGCTCAAAACTCCTGAAGATATGCCCATCGAAACAAAGATGATTTCAAAATCAATCGAAAATGCACAGAAACGTGTTGAAGGTCAGCACTTTGCTTCACGTAAACACGTTCTTGAATACGACGATGTTATGAACCGTCAGAGAGAGCTTATCTACGACCAGAGAAATAAAGTTCTTGACGGTGAAGAGCTTAAGCCATCAATTCTCGGTATGCTTGAAGAATGCATTAATGATGCAGCTGATTTCTATTGTCCTGCTGCAAACGACAAAGCAGACTGGAATATCCCCGGACTTAAAGACAAGTTCAAGGGCTGGCTCACAGCTGAAGACGATTTCGAAGATATCAACGATGTTACAACGGAAGGTGTTAAAGAGCTTCTTCTTGAAAGAGCAAACACACTCTATGAAGCACGTGAAGAAGAAATGGGCGAAGAGCTTATGCGTGCCCTTGAAAGAATGATTCTTCTGCGTAACGTTGATACAAAATGGATGGACCACATCGATGCTATGGAAGAGCTCAAACGCGGTATCGGTCTTCGTGCATACGGTCAGCAGCAGCCCATTATCGCTTACAGAAACGAAAGCTTCGATATGTTTGAAGAAATGCGTATCTCAATCCGCGAAGATACAGTACGTCAGATGCTTACAGTAAGAGTAAGAACAGAAGAAGAAACAAAACGTGAACAGACAGTTAAAGTAACTTCTGAAACAAGTTCATCTTCAGACGGTACAGTAAAAAAAGAGCCTGTAAGAAACAAGGGTAAAAAAGTAGGACCTAACGACCCCTGCCCCTGCGGAAGCGGTAAAAAGTATAAAAAGTGCTGCGGTGCAGTTTAAATCACAGAAAGGCTGTATCATTGCGATACAGCCTTTTTTCATAGGAGGATAAAAATGAGCTACAAATTCCGTGAAAATACAGATGAAAAAATTTATGATTGCCGTGAAAGTTGCGAAATGTACCTTTACAGAAATGTAAAAGTTGATGACTATAAAGCATACATCGAAAAGCTTATAAACTGCGGTTATGTTGTTTTAAGTGAAAATATTTATGCCGATAACTATTATACAGCACTGAAAGGTGAAAAGGAAATAAGCGCATATTTCACTTCCTGCGACAGCACCTTACGTGTTACTGTTGCAGACGACGGACGTTTCCCTGATTTTGATAAAAAAGAAATCACGAAAACCACAGAGCCTTGCTTTTATATGTTTGAAAACGACCATACATATATTGACTGCGGAATGTGTCTCATAACACAATGCTCAGACGGCAGTTTCTTCGTTGTTGACAGCGGACACTATCTGCAGTTTAACGATAACGACAGAATTTATAACTTTATGCGTGAAAGAACACCTGAAGGACAGAAAGTTATTGTCAGCGGCTGGCTTGTTACTCACGCACACTCTGACCACATTTCAAAGCTTTTTGATTTTATCAGATACAATCGTCACGATGTTGAAATTGAGGCAATTTATTCAAACCTTATTTCAAACGACTACGCATCAGATGAATGGGGCGTTGAAGAAAAAGCTTTAGCCGAAAAATTCTTCTCACTTCTTGAAAGAACAACCGACATCAGAAAAGTAAAGCTTCACAGCGGTCAGAGATTCTATATCCGCGATTTATGCTTTGATGTACTTTGTACTCACGAAGACGTTTATCCTCAGCTTGTAAAGGAATACAATGATTCTTCACTCGTCGTGATGATGACGGTAAACAATTGCCGTGTGTTTATTCCCGGTGATGCTTCAGGTCTTGAAAGCAAAATTCTTGTTGAACGTTTTGGCGAAAATCTTGAATGCGATGTTGTTCAGGTTTCTCACCACGGTCATAGAGGTCTTCTCTCTGACTGTTATGAGCTTTTAAAAGGTAAGCTTGCTCTTTTCCCCATAACGCAGATTAAGTTTGACGAGGCAATGCCCAAAGTTCCTGCAAATCAGGTTGCAATAGATTCAGCAGATGAATATTACGTTTCCTCAAACGGCACAATTGTTGTGCCTCTCCCCTATAAAAAAGGTACGGTTACAACTCTGCCTGACGAAACATTTGAAGATTTCGGAAAAATCAAACGTATGTGGGGTTATGACTACACAGACGAATATAAAAAAGAAATGTATGAATTATATCTTAAAAACGGAGGCAAAGAAGAAAGTCTTTATCTGCCCGTCAGATACAGCGGTACATTTGAAATGTAACAAAAAGCTCTGTGATAAAATCACAGGGCTTCAACTTTGTCAAAAAACATTTTTTCGACAAACTGTCAGACTTCCGAGAAATCTGCAGAATAACATTTTTGAACCCCGAAGATGTACAAAGGTACTTCGAGAGGGTGAAAAAATGACAAATATATGCAAAAAGTGGGTGATATTCGATGTATCACCCACTTTTCTATTGCTTTTCGGTTGAGTTTATTGACGAATTTTTATATATTAAACATCCGCATATATGCTTATGCGGGTTTATCGACAGTCTGAAAGCCCCGAATAATCGGGGCTTTATATATTCAATTAATCAAAGAAGCCTTTGGGTCCGAAGATTTTGTATACGATATCGTTGGCACCTTTAAGCACTTTATTGAGAATAACTTCTCCTGTTCCGGGCTCTGCCTCGGGGGCATATACACCGATTTCAACAAGCATTGCGTGTACTTCGTCCATAACTGCATTGTCTTTATCGTAATCATTGAGAGTGCTTTCTGTCATTGCTTCTGCCTTGTCAAGAATTGCCTGCTGTTCTGCTGTGAGAACATAATCTGTTTCTTCGCAGAATCTTTCAAGGTCGGGAAGATAACTTCTTACAAGAGGCTTGAGATTTCTTGCATCATTGAACTGGGGATAGTAATATTTATCTTCATCAGGGTTATCACAGTCGGCAACGGTTTTAACTTCACCTGTTGCAAGGTTAAGTGCAAGAGAAAGAGCTGTGTTGTTATATTCAAGCTCGTGCTTCTGCTCGTAGAAATACCATGAAGATTCTTTGAAAAGTGCAGTTGAAATATCAAGTGAGCCATCAGGTGAAAGCTCTCTGCCTTCTGTGTCTGCAAATTTCTGACCGTAAGGTACAAATGATGTACCGGGTGCAGTTGAATCAATGTTGATGATTTCATCAGAGTTTGTTGTGGGTGCATTTTTCATAAAACCGAAGAGGCTGTAGTCACTTGTGCAAGCACCGAAAGGAAGACCGTAACCTGCGATGAATGAGAAAGTAACACCCTCTTTTTCAAGGTTTCTCATAGTAGTTGTAAGATTTCTCTTTGCGTTATAGAAGTTGTCAACCTCTGCTTTTACAACATCTGAAGACATACACCATTTAACTTCATCATATCTGTCAAGGGGTGCCATATTCATAAGAGAAGGAGTAGGTCCGAAAAGGTCTGTACCGAGACCGCGAAGAGCCATATCAATAAAATCGCGGAGAATAGGTTTGGGGAAAAGTCGCAAAGCAATGTTGATTAAATATCCCCAGGGTTCACCTACAAGGTCACTGATAAGGCCGTTATAGAAAAGGTCTGCTGAATTGTCGCAATACTGCTGTGTAAGCATATCTGCAATAATTTCAGTACCGTCCCATGCGCCTACAATACCTACAACACGTCTGATGTGGTTTTCACTTACCGTGGGATAAGCATCCATATATGCAGAAACGACAGATGCGCCCATACTCATAGGAATAAGCACAACGTCTTTTGCGCCTACCTTATTGTTTGCAATAATTGTTTCAATAAATTCGTGAAGACCCGAAACATTCTTTGAAGTGTATGAGAATGCACTGTAGTTGTAAACATAAAGGAAATCTTCGTATCTTTCGCCGAATTTTTCTTTAGCTATATCTTCACAGGGAATTGCAGAGAAGAAACGTTCTCTTGCTTCACTGCGGAGTTCTCCGTCTTCACCCGGTGCATAAGGATATTCTGAAACAGGCATTGCATATCTGGGAGTTACAACTCTCGGATTGCCGTTACCGTTTTCGTCAACAAGGTTGAATTTAAAGAGATTCTTTACAATAGTTTTTACTGAACTTTCGCTGATTACGCATTCACCTATTACGCAAGAAGTAAGAAGACCTGCTACTACTGAAATGATAGAAAAAATTGTTTCAGTATCGGAAAATGCTTCATCAAACGTATTAAAAAGATTCCATCTTGCAGTATATTTGCCTTCAGCAATAAGAGGTGCATAGTTTTCAAAATCCTGAAGTGTGCCGTTTTCAAAAGCACCGTCAGCAGTATAGCTTTCATCAAAAAGATAAGAGTAACTCTGACCGATACCTGTAACGAAAACAATAAGGCTGTTTTCGCCCTCGGCAAATACGCTTTCAAGGTTTGCACTTGTTTCAACTCTTACATCTGCTTCAGGTGTCTGTGCTGTTGCAGGAAGCACAACAACAGAAAGAAGCATTGTCAGAGAAAGGATAATTGCAATAAGTTTTTTCATTCTTTTGTCCTCCTTATATTCCTTTGGTAATATACTACCATTTATTTTGCCATATTTCAATTAACTTCCGTACTTTTGACCTTTTAAACAAACATTATCTTCCTTTTTCGGCAGAATGACGATGTGCTATTTCGGAAGTCTTGAAAGATATGAGGCAGAATTTTCATTCAGATATCTGTGCCACTTTCTGTATTCAGGAAAAATCCTTTCAACCTCATTATAAAAATCTGCAGAATGATTCATATATTTTCTGTGGCATAGCTCATGTACCACAACGCTGTCAAGGACTTCCGGCGGAAAAAGAACAAGCAGACAATTGAAATTAAGGTTCCCCTGAGATGAGCAACTCCCCCACCTTGTTTTCTGATGTCTGATTGTGATTCTGTTATAGGTTATGCCTGTTTTATCAGCATAAAATTTTACTCTTTCAGGTATCAGTTCTTTTGCCTTTTTTGTTATTTCTTTCAGTTCTTCGTCAGTAAACGGCTTTAAATCCTTCAGTTTTTCCTGACGTTCTTCATATAATTCAAGGTGCTTTTCAATCCATTGCTTTTTCAGGAAAATAAACCTTTCAATATCCTTATCTTTCATCCGTTTCGGGGCACGGACTAAAACCTCACCTGATTTTATTTCAATTGAAACTGATTTTCTTTTGCTACGTATTACTGTAAATTCCAGAACACCACAACCTTTATTTCTTTCGTTTTAAAGCACCGACAGTTATTAAAACAGCACTTATAAATAATAATGAGATTAAGCAGATAATACTTATATTTCCGTTTATACACTCACTCCAATTATTAAAATCCACCTGATAATAATCGGCGTTTTCCCCGAAAAGTGCACCTGCTACATAATTTGTGAAATAAAAAGAAAGTGTAAATAACATCGTACATAAACCTGCTTTAAGAAAGCCGCCAAAACGTGTTATACATATTACGGCACAGAGAATAAAAGGCAGGAATCCGTACAGGGTAATTAATGTTGCCGGGATAAGGTTAAATTGATACCAAAAATGTATATTGAATATCATAATAATTGTCAGTAGCAATACTACTGAGAAAGTTATTAAGAATTTAAAGCGTGTGAGATTTGTGTTTTTTAACAAAACAGGCAAAAAAATCAGAACATATCCCATAAGCACACCGATACAGGCAGTAACCGGCCAGGAAAAGTCTTTTGTATATGCAGAACAGGTAAACAACACAAACCAGATTGAAAGGCAGGTTGAAGCTGAAAATACCAACAGTTTTTTATCTTTAAAAAAGAAATGAAAGCCCGGCACAAAAGAATACGCACATACCAAAGATGAAAAAACTATAAAAAACCATGACAAAGTACCGTTTATCGCAAGGTCACATATAAAGCAAGTTACCAGTGCAATAATATAAGAAATTGTAGGCACACAAAACCATGCACTGCGTATAGCACGGAATTTTTTTGCTTCATATTGCAGTTTTCTCGTTTCTGTATCTGTTGATGCTGTAATAAATTCGTGTTCACTTATTTCAAGCACGCGACAAATATCGGATATCATTGTAATATCAGGATAGGAAATACCTCTTTCCCATTTACTTATCGCCCCCTCTGTGACGAACAATAATTCCGCTAAATCTTTCTGAGAATAGTTTTTTTCAACACGTTTGCTTTTAATAAACAGACCGAATGTTTTTTTATCTGTCATATATAACACCTCCGCTTAACATTCTATGACAATAGGGATTCCCCGTCAATGGACTGTCAAGCCACCCGTCATTTTCAACATTAAACGTTTCTAAATCAAATCGTTGGTATTAATCATATCACTTTTAATAACATAATTCAATAAATTATAATTTAAGCGAAAAATCCCCTCTGTCATTTTCTCACGAAAACGACATCTCCCCTTGCGTTTTCAAGGGGAGACTTTTTATGCTATCACCGATGTCAATTTTATAATAATCGTCAGTGTATTACCCGTAGTTAGTTATTAATGCACATATAAACTATAAATTACCCGTTACTAACCTTGCCATTTTGCTGTCATCCTTGAGCGTAGCGAAGGATCTCAAAATGGCAAGATTGGTACGATAGTAAATTATAATTTATTAGGCAATTATTTTTAACAGTGTAGGGTTTGGTGCTTGCCGACAAACCGTTGATTTACGTGTATTTACGGGCGATTCGTGAATCGCCCCTACGTTCACTGACTGAAAGAAAAGTAGGGGTCATTCACGAATGACCCGTCTGAAATTTACGCATGAAATAACGGAACGTCGGAAACCGCTGTTCCCTACGATATAACATCTGAACACACATATAAATTATAATTTTCAATTGACAGGACCGGCTTTTTTATGATAAAATTATCTCCGCACGTAAGGAGGGTGAATGAATGTCTTTATACGTATTATTTTTAACTGCCGTAGGGCTTGCGATGGATGCTTTTGCTGTTGCAATCTGCAAAGGTCTTTCTGTACAGAAAGCCAGATTGAGCCATATGACAATCACAGGTCTTTATTTCGGTATTTTTCAGGCAGGTATGCCTTTAATCGGTTATTTAGTAGGCAAGCAATTCAAATCTTACGTTGAAACATTTGACCACTGGATTGCTTTTGTGCTTCTTGCACTTATCGGTGCAAATATGATAAGAGAAGCTCTTTCAAAAGATGACGAGTGCGAAGAATGTTCAGACAAAAAGAATTCTTCATTCGGTTTCAGGGCAATGTTCCCTATGGCGATTGCAACAAGCATTGATGCACTGGCTGTTGGTGTTACATACGCTTTCTTACCTGATGTAAGAATTGTTCCTGCTGTAAGCTTCATCGGAATTATCACTTTTGTTCTTTCATTCATCGGTGTTAAAATCGGTAACATCTTCGGCACAAAATTCAAATCAAAAGCAGAGTTTGCAGGCGGTGTAATTTTAATTCTTATCGGAGTTAAAATACTGCTTGAGCATCTCGGAGTAATAAGTTTCTGATATATAAATAAGTTTCTGATATATATAAAAAAGCCTCGTATCACTACGAGGCTTTTACTTTTATAAAACTAAAATTATCTGGGAGCGGGGCCGTAAACATTATCAGGCTCACTGTCTTTACAAAGCTGAATAATAAGAATAATTATACCTGCTATAGGAATGAGACACATAAAATAGTAAGCACCTGATTTACCTGTGTCGTGAAGTCTTCTTACCATAACAGCAAGGCTGGGGATAAAGAAAGCAAGAGCTGCAATCCAACCTAAATAGGGAACACAACCAACGAGGAATGTAAATAATACTGTCCACCAATATTCGCTCTTTGTTGCACGGCCTGAGAAAGTAGCATAATTTGAAAAATAAAGTTTAATTGCTGTACCGAAATCTACTTTCCCTGCGTTGGGATTTACATATCCCGGTGCAGACTGATAGCCATACTGCTGATTCTGATAACCATACTGCTGTTGATTCTGATAGCCATACTGTTGTTGATTCTGATAGCCATTCTGCTGCTGATTCTGATAGCCGTACTGCTGTTGATTCGGATTAGTATACTGTTGCTGAACAGGCTGTTGCTGAACTATTGCTAATCTTGTTCCGCATTCGTCGCAGAATATAGAACCGTCAGGCATATTTTTGCCACACTTCTTGCAAATCATTATTAACAACTCCTTTTCTTTATGAAGCTAAATCGATTGTATCACTATTTTTCTTGAAAAGCAAGTACAAAATGAATATTTATACACAACTTTTCCACGGATAAACATTTTCAGGTTCAGCTGAAAACATCTGAACTTCCTTTGTTTTCGGGTTTGTAAAAGTTATTTTTCTGCAGAAAAGCCCCATATTTTTCACATTATCCTTTGCACCGTATTTACCGTCTCCTACAAGCGGCATTTTTCTCGATGCAAACTGCACTCTTATCTGATGTGTTCTGCCTGTATGAAGATGAATTTTAACAATTGAAATGTTTTCTCTTTTTTCAATCACTTCATATTCAAGACTCGCTTTTTTAACGCCCTTGCGTTCTTTTTTCACAACAAATGACTTGTTTTTTCTTGAGTCCTTGAAAAGTAAATCTTCATACACACCTTTATCGTCTTCAGGGCATCCGTAAACTGCAGCGATATATTCTTTTACGAATTCACCTGACTGCATCTGACGGGTCAGGTCTGCAGCTGTTTTCGGATTTTTCGCAAAAACCATAACACCGCCTACATTTCTGTCAAGACGGCTTATAACAAAAATATCACTACCTGTCATTTCTCTCAGAACAGATACAGCATTTTCCTCTGTTTCAGAAAACTGAGAAAGTATTTCGGGCGGTTTAATTACAACCGCCAGATTTTTATCTTCGTATAAAATTTTCATATCATACGTTTACCTTTTCGTATTCTTCTTCAAGCCATTTCTGTGCTTCATCCTTGCCTTCAGGTGAAAAATCAAAATCTTTTGATACAATTTTTTCTTTTTCAACTTCACCGAGAGCTTTATACGTGAGGGCATATTCCGCACGTACAACATAGTCTTCCTCGTGCTGTGCAATTCTTACACAGTAACGGAAGCTGTCATCTGTGATGTTTGTTTTATTCCCTATGGGTGCAGAGCCGTAAAAAGGGTTTACTCCCCCACCGATTTCCATTGCACCTTTAAGATATTCAAAACGCTGAACAATTATTTTACTCATAATAAAATTCCTTTGCTTTTTATTAATAAAATTATATATTATACTTTTAAAAATGTCAATTTTATGATATAATATTTTGATTTATGTTCTAACTAATATTTTGGGGGTTATCCTATGATTCTTCTGACTATCGACGGCAACAGTCTTTTAAACCGTGCTTTTTACGGAATCAAGCTTTTAAGCAACAAAAAAGGTCAGTTTACAAATGCGATTTACGGCTTTATGAAAATGCTTATTAATCTCCGTGAGGAAGTAAATCCTGATGCTGTTGTTGTAGCCTTTGACAGAAAAGCGCCCACCTTCAGACACAAGATGTATTCTGAATACAAGGCAGGCAGAAAGCCTATGCCCGAGGAGCTTTTTTCTCAGATGCCTATTGTAAAAGAACTCATATCCCTTTTAGGGTACAAGATAATTGAGCTTGACGGTTGGGAGGCAGATGACATTCTCGGTACGCTTGCTTCAGGTGCAACAGAAAACGACTTCTGCTTTATTGCATCAGGAGACCGTGACAGTCTGCAGTTGATTGACAAAAATGTTAATGTACTTCTTGCCACAACAAAGATGGGCAATCTCCGCTATGACACCTGTGCTCTTATGGAAGAATACGGTGTAACTCCTCCACAGATGATTGAAATCAAAGCTTTGCAGGGTGATACATCAGATAACATTCCCGGTGTTGCCGGTATCGGACCTAAAACTGCAGGTGACCTGATTAAAGAATACGGCTCTGTTGACGGAGTTTATGAGGCACTGCCTTCAATGAAAATCACTCCCAAAATGCGTGAAAAGCTTGAAAACGGCAAGGAAAGTGCATATTTAAGCCGTGAGCTTGGCAGAATCAGCCGTGATGTGCCTGTTTCTAAAAATTATGAAGATTATCTTCCTGACGAATGCAAAAAAAGCGAAGCAGCCACACTTCTTAATCACCTTGAAATTTTCTCACTCAATGAACAGTTAGGTCTTGACGGTGCTGAAATCGTTGTTGATGAAGAAACTGATGCACCGGAAATAAATTACAAAGATTCAGATACGGAAGAAGTAAAAAAATTAATCGAAAAAGAAACTGATATTTATTTTATCTGCGAATTCTCGGGAACACATGTTGCAGAGGTTTATTTTCTTTTTGATAACACAGTTTACTGCGTTTCATCAATGCAGCTTACTTTTGATAATTTTATGCTTGATTTTCTCGGTGACGAAAGCAAAAAGAAAATCACAACAGACACCAAGCTTCTCCACTCATACGCAAAGCAGAACGGTTGCGAGTTTAAAAATGTAGGTTTTGATATTTCACTTGCAGGATATATTCTCAACCCCTCATCTAACGATTATTCGGTAAACCGCCTTGCAAAAGAGTATTTTGTTGAAGTAAAAAGTGATACGGAAGATGAATTTATTCTTTCAGCAGGTGCATTAAAAGCACTCTCTGAAAAAATGAATAAAGAAATTGAGAAAAACGGACAGACTCACCTGCTCTGCGATATTGAAATTCCCTTAAGCGAAGTGCTGTCATCTATGGAATGTGAAGGATTTGAAGTTGACAAAAACGGTATTATCACATTCGGACAGAAGCTTGAAGAAGATATACGCGTTCTTCAGGAAAATATTTATGCAGAAGTCGGTTATGAATTCAATATAAATTCACCTAAACAGTTAGGTGTGGCATTATTTGAAGATTTGGGATTACCTGCAAAGAAAAAGACAAAAAGCGGTTATTCCACTAATGCAGATGTGCTTGAAAGCCTTCAGTATGCTCATCCTGTTATTCAGATGATTCTTGATTACAGAACTTTTGCAAAGCTTAAATCAACTTATTGCGACGGTCTTGTGAAAGTTATCGGTGACGACGGCAGAATCCATTCAACTCTTAACCAGACAGAAACAAGAACAGGCAGAATTTCTTCTGCTGAACCTAATCTGCAGAATATTCCCGTACGTTCACCTCTCGGCAGAGAAATGAGAAAATTCTTTACTGCAAGCGAAGGAAAGGTGCTTGTGGATGCCGACTATTCACAGATTGAACTGCGTGTGCTTGCAGATATCGCAAACGACAAAACTATGATTGACTCTTTCAATTCAGACCGCGATATTCACACAGAAACTGCTTCACAGGTTTTCAATATGCCTGAAAATATGGTAACTCCTCTTATGCGTAGCCGTGCTAAAGCCGTTAACTTCGGTATCGTTTACGGCATCGGTGCTTTCTCTCTTGCAAAAGATATCGGTGTTACGAGAAAAGAGGCTGACAGCTATATCAAAGGCTATCTTGACCACTACAGCGGTGTTGACAGATATATGAAAGAAGTTATTAATGATGCAAAAGAAAAAGGCTATGCAGAAACTATCTTCTCAAGAAGACGTTATCTGCCTGAGCTTTCCGCATCAAACGCAATTACACGCGGTTTCGGTGAAAGGGTTGCAAGAAATATGCCGATTCAGGGTACTGCGGCTGATATCATCAAAATCGCAATGATAAAAGTTTACAACAGACTTAAAGAAGAAAATCTTTCTTCGAAGCTTATTCTTCAGGTACACGACGAACTGATTGTTGAAGCTCCTGAAAACGAAGCCGGAATTGTAAAGAAAATTCTGTCTGAAGAAATGGAAAACGCTTGCTCAATGAAGGTTAAATTAAAAGCTGACGTTCAGAGCGGAAAGACATGGTACGATTGCAAATGATTATAACATTTATATGTACAGGCAACACCTGCAGAAGTCCCCTTGCAGAAGGTCTTTTCAAAAAAATGCATCCTGAATACGAAATTCACAGTGCAGGACTCAGTGCAGTTTTCGGAATGAACGTAAGCGAAAATTCCGTTATTGCCGCACGTGATTATGATGTTGATATTTCAGAGCATATTTCACGTCCCCTTTCAAGAGAGCTTCTGATGGCTACTGATTTGTTTGTATGCCTTTCACACAGCCATGCAATGCAGTTGATTCCCGTTGTGGGCAGGGGCAGAGTTTATGTTTTAGGTGACGGAATTTCCGACCCTTACGGCGGAAGTCCTGAAGTTTACAAGAATTGTGCAAAAGAGATTTTTGACGGACTTATTAAACTTAATGAAGACCTGAAAACACTTCCCATAGTAAGACCTATGACAAAGGAAGACGTAAAAGGTGTAGCCGAAATCGAAAAAGAATGTTTTTCTTCTCCCTGGAGTGAAAAATCACTTCTTGAGGAAACGGAAAACGGTAATGCCTACTTCTTTGTTGCTGACATAAACGGCGAAATTGTGGGATATATGGGTACGATTTCTGTTTTCGGTGAATGCTCTGTTACTAATGTTGCAGTAAAAGAAAAGGTAAGAGGCAACGGAATTGCATCAGCACTTCTTCACAGGGCCATACTCAATTCAATATATATGGGTGACGAGTTTATTACACTGGAAGTGAGAAAAAGCAATACTCCTGCCATATCTCTTTATGAAAAATTCGGTTTTGTGAAAATGGGCGAAAGAAAAAACTTCTATCGTCTGCCTACAGAAGACGCCTTTATTTATAACAAATATCTGAAAGGAGAAACAGAATGAAAATCCTTGCAATAGAATCATCATGTGACGAAACAGCGGCAGCCGTTGTGGAAGACGGCAGAAAGGTGCTTTCAAACGTTGTTGCATCACAAGTGAAAGAACATATAGTTTTCGGCGGTGTTGTGCCTGAAATCGCATCACGTATGCACGCGGAGGCAATTTCAACAGTTGTTGAAGATGCACTTAAGGATGCAGATTGCACAATAAAAGATATTGACGCTATCGCAGTAACATATGCACCCGGACTTATAGGTGCTTTGTTGGTTGGTGTGAATTTTGCAAAAGGTCTGTCACTTTCATCAGGTCTTCCTCTTATTCCTGTGCATCATCTCCGTTCACACATTGCGGCAAACTACCTTACTTTCCCTGAACTCAAGCCGCCTTTCTTCTGCCTTGTTGTATCAGGCGGTCACACGCATATGATTAATGTGAAAAGTTACACAGAATTTGAAATCGTTGGCAGAACACGTGACGACGCTGCAGGTGAAGCTCTTGATAAGGCTGCAAGAACAATGGGACTTAATTACCCGGGCGGACTTAATCTTGACAAAATAGCAAAAGACGGTGACAGAACAAAATACAAATTCCCCCGCCCCAGAGTTGAGGGAAGTGAACTTGATTTCAGTTTTTCAGGTCTTAAAACATCAGTTATCAATCTCATTCACAACGCAAAGCAGAAAGGCGAAGAATTACCTCTTGCCGACCTTGGAGCAAGCTTTCTGAATGCAGTTGTAACATGCCTTACAACTAACGTTGAAAAGGCTGTTTTACAGACAGGTCATAATAAAGTTGTGCTTGCAGGCGGTGTGAGCGCAAACTCAATGCTCCGTGAAGAAATGAAGAAGCTTTGCGAAAAACACGGCTGGGAGCTTTACTGTCCTGAGCTTAAATATTGCGGTGACAATGCGGCTATGGTAGGTGCTCAGGGATACTATGAAGCACAGCATAAAAAATACGCTGACCTTAACCTGAATGCATATGCAACTATGCCTATTGACAATTGTCAATTTTAACGGAAAAAATGTTAATTTTTGTCAATAAATTAACATATTAGCAATTGAATTTTTTTGAAGTTTTAGGTATACTATCATTGTACAATGGAGTACCTTGTAAATGTAAGTTAATAATTTATTTTTAGCCCCGGAATTAAGGGCGAAAGGAGTACACATAATGGCAGCACTTACTACCAACAAAAGTATCCTCTCTTGGATCGACGAGAAAATCGAACTCGTAAAACCCGACAAAGTTGTATGGATTGACGGTTCAGATGAACAGATCGAAGCACTCCGTGCAGAAGCTTGCTCAACAGGCGAAATGATTAAACTCAATCAGGAAAAACTTCCCGATTGTTATCTTCACCGTACAGCTGTAAACGACGTTGCTCGTGTTGAAGGCCGTACATTCATCTGCGCTCCCTCAAAGGAAGAAGCAGGCCCCACAAACAACTGGATGGATCCCGCTGAAGCATATGAAATGCTTTATGACATTGCACGTGACAGCTACAAAGGCAGAACAATGTATGTTATCCCCTATTCAATGGGCCCCATCGGTTCTGAATTCTCAAAAGTAGGTATCGAACTTACAGACTCAATCTACGTTGTTCTTAACATGGTTATTATGACTCGCGTAGGTAAGGCTGTTCTTGACACATATGGCGATGGCGAAGATTGGGTTAGAGGTCTTCACTGCCGTTGCGATATCGATGAAGAAAAGAGATATATCTGCCAGTTCCCCCAGGACAACACAATTATCTCTGTTAACTCAGGTTACGGCGGAAACGTTCTTCTCGGTAAAAAATGTTTTGCTCTTCGTATTGCTTCTTACCTTGGTAAGAACGAAGGCTGGATGGCAGAACACATGCTCATCCTCGGTATCGAAAATCCCGAAGGCGAAGTTAAATATGTTTGCGCTGCATTCCCCTCAGCTTGCGGTAAAACAAACCTCGCTATGATGATTCCCCCTGAAAAATACCTTAAAAAAGGTTACAAAGTTTGGTGCGTAGGTGACGATATTTCTTGGATCCGTAAAGGTGAAGACGGCAGACTCTATGCTATCAACCCCGAAAACGGTTTCTTTGGTGTTGCTCCCGGCACAAACGATAAATCAAACCCCAACGCTCTTGCTTCAACAAAGAAGGGCACAATCTTCACAAACGTTGCTCATAACCTTGATGATAACACAGTTTGGTGGGAAGGCCTCGATAAGAATCCTCCTGCAAACGCTATCGAATGGAAAGGCAATCCCTGGAACGGTAAAGAAAGCGAAGAAAAAGGCGCTCATCCCAACAGCCGTTTCACAGCTCCTGCAAAGAACTGTCCTTGCCTCAGCTCTGAATTCGAAAATCCCCAGGGTGTGCCGATTTCTGCAATCGTATTCGGCGGCAGACGTGCAAAGCTTGCTCCCCTTGTTTATCAGTCAAGAGACTGGAACCACGGCGTATTCGTTGGTTCAAGTATGGCTTCAGAAACAACAGCAGCTGCAACAGGTGCAGTAGGTGTTGTTCGTCGTGACCCCATGGCTATGATTCCCTTCTGTGGTTACAATATGGCTGACTACTGGCAGCATTGGATTGACATCGGTGCAACACTCGATGCAGACAAAGCTCCCAAAATCTTCAACGTTAACTGGTTCAGAAAAGACGATGAAGGCAACTTTATGTGGCCCGGATTCGGTGATAACCTTCGTGTTCTCGAATGGATTATCGACCGTTGCGAAGGCAAAGTTGATGCTGTAGAATCTGAAATCGGTTACCTTCCCAAGGCTGAAGATATCAACCTTGACGGTATCGAAGATGAAGTTTCACTTGAAACACTCAAGAGCATCCTTACAGTTGAAAAAGACCTTTGGGTAGAAGAAGCAGACGGCATCGAAGCTTTCTACAATGAAAAATTCGGTGGCAACGTTCCTGCAGAACTCAAAGCAGAACTTGCAACTCTTAAAAACAACCTTAAATAATTCATTAAGCCGTTGATACAGAAGTATCAACCGCTTTTGTTTTACTACAAAAACAAATATTGACAAAAAGATTTTAAAATGCTACTATAAAGAAAAAGGAGGTATTGCTATGGCGATTTGCAACAAATGCGGACAACAAGTAGGCGACAGCGATTTTAAATGCAGAAAATGCGGAAGCACCCTTATCCCGACACAACCGGCAGACGACTCTAAACCAATTCTTTTCGGTTTATTAGGAGTCCTTCTCTCCTTTTTCGGTATTCTCTGGGGCGTTCTGTGGAAAAATTCACGTCCTCAAAGGTCAAAAGCTCTGATAATCGGTGGAGTGATAAGCTTTGTTATTATATCCATTATCAAAATAGCACAACCTCTGCTTGTAATGAGCTTGTTAAATTAATAATTGTATTTATGGATTATATCGTAGGTTTTGTATCATTTTCTTCCCGGTTATCCGTAAATGACCAATATAATCATTAAGCCGTTGGTGTATGTACATCAACGGCTTTTGTTTTATACTTATTAAACAAAATGAAGTTAAAAGA
>JAZQWT010000122.1:0-8899 GCA_045632485.1 Acutalibacteraceae bacterium | reverse complement strand
AAAACAGTAGCAGAAAGAAGGGAAAATATGCTTTGGTTCCGTGCACCTGAAAAGGTATATATCAAGAAAGGTTGTCTTCCTGTTGCTCTTGATGAACTCAAGAACGTTATGGGCAAAAAGAGAGCATTTATCGTAACAGATACTTTCCTTTACGAAAACGGCTACACAAAACCCATCGCAGACAAACTTGACGAAATGGGCATTGCACACACAACATTCTTCAATGTTCAGCCCGACCCCACACTTGGCAATGCAAAAGAAGGCGCAGCTCAGATGAGAGCATTCAAACCCGACACAATCATCGCACTCGGTGGCGGTTCAGCAATGGACGCAGCAAAGATTATGTGGGTAATGTACGAACATCCCGAAGCAGACTTCATGGATATGGCAATGAGATTTATCGATATCCGTAAGAGAGTTTACACATTCCCCAAAATGGGTGAAAAAGCATACTTCATCGCAATCCCCACATCAGCAGGTACAGGCTCAGAAGTTACACCCTTCGCAGTTATCACAGACGAATCAACAGGCGTTAAATATCCTCTTGCCGACTATGAGCTTCTTCCCAACATGGCAATCATCGACACAGATTTCCATATGTCAGCTCCCAAAGGTCTTACAGCTGCATCAGGTATCGACGCAGTAACACACGCAGTTGAAGCTTACGCTGCAATGCTTGCAACAGATTACACAGACAGCCTTGCTCTTGGTGCTCTCAAAAACATCTTCAAATATCTTCCCCGTGCATACGAAAACGGTCAGACAGATGTTGAAGCAAGAGAAAAAATGGCAAATGCTGCGACAATGGCAGGTATGGCTTTCGCAAATGCATTCCTCGGTATATGTCACTCAATGGCTCACAAACTTGGTGCTTTCCACCACCTTCCTCACGGTGTAGCAAATGCACTTATGATTGAAGAAGTTCTTCGTTTCAACGCATCAGAAGCTCCTGTAAAAATGGGTACATTCTCACAGTATGACCATCCTCATACACTTGCACGTTATGCAGAAATCGCTGATTACCTTGGTCTCGGCGGTGATTCAGATAAAGAAAAACTTGAAAACCTTATCAAGGCAATAAATGACCTTAAAGCAACAGTTGGCATCAAGGAAACAATCAAAGATTACGGTGTTGACGAAAAAGTATTCCTTGATACCCTTGATGAAATGGTTGAACAGGCATTCGACGACCAGTGCACAGGCGCTAACCCCAGATATCCCCTTATGAGCGAAATGAAAGAAATGTATCTCAACGCATATTACGGCAAACACTTTGTTGAACCCGATATGCCCACAGCAGAAGATATTTCAGAAGATTTCAAAGCAGACAAAGTAAAGACAGTTTACCGCAAAGGTAAGAAAGCATAATTAAGGGAGGAAATAAAGATGAAACTTGACAGAGTAATTGCAGTAAGAAACAATAAAACTATCTACCGTGACGGCGACAAGTGCGTTAAGGTTTTCAATGAAGATTATTCAAAAGCAGATGTTCTCAACGAAGCACTCAACCAGGCAAGAATTGAAGAAACAGGTCTTAACATTCCAAAAATTCTTGAAGTTACAATGATTGACGGCAAATGGGCTATCGTTTCAGAGTATATCAAAGGTAAAACTCTCCAGCAGCTTATGGACGAAGATGCAGAGAAGAAAGATGAATACATCGAAAAACTTGTTGATATTCAGCTTGAAGTTCAGTCAAAGATCTGCCCTCTCCTTAACAAGCTTAAGGATAAGATGAACAGAAAAATCAGCCAGTCTGAAATTGATGCAACAACACGCTATGACCTTCACACTCGTCTTGAGGGTATGCCCAAGCACAACAAAGTCTGCCATGGTGACTTTAACCCCTCAAACATCATTATCGCAGAAGATGGCACAGCATACATCCTTGACTGGTCACACGCAACACAGGGTAACGCATCAGCAGACGCAGCAAGAACATACCTTCTTTTCTGGCTCCACGGAGACATTGAAGGTGCAAAAAAATATCTTGATTTGTTCTGCGAAAAGAGCAATACAGCAAAACAGTATGTTCAGAAATGGATGCCCATTGTTGCTGCTTCACAGTCAGTAAAAGGTAACGAGAAAGAAAGAGAATTCCTTCTTTCATGGGTTGACGTTGTAGATTACGAATAATATTATTGCGGAGGAGAAATTAACATGAAAATTACAGTTTGCATTGGTAGTTCTTGTCACATCAAAGGTTCGCGTCAGGTTGTTGAACAGCTCCAGTACCTCATTTCAGAAAACAATCTTGGTGATAAAGTCGAGCTTGGAGGCACATTCTGTATGGGTAAATGTCAGCAGGGCGTTTGTGTAACAGTAAATGATGAGTTTTTCTCAGTTACACCTGATACAGTAGGTGAATTTTTCCAGAAAAACGTAATTGAGAAGGTATAAGATATGGTAATAGTTCAGGTTTGTGTAGGAAGTTCCTGCCACCTGAAAGGCTCACCTGAAATTGTAGAACTTTTTCAGAAAGCCGTTGAAGATTATCATTTAGAAGATGAAGTTACACTTGCCGGCAGTTTCTGTATCGGCAAGTGTAATCGCGTTGGAGTTACAGTTCAGGTAAATGATGAAATTCACACAGGTGTTACAAAGGAATCTTTTAAAGAATTTTTCAAAGAAAATGTTTTAGATAAAATCGAAAGGGAGTAAGACTTATGTCAAATTGCCTGACCCTTAAAAAATCAAACTGCAAAAACTGCTACAAATGCATCCGCCATTGTCCTGTTAAAGCAATCCGCTTTTCAGGCAATCAGGCGCACATTATCGGAAATGAATGTATTCTTTGCGGACAGTGCTTTGTTGTCTGCCCCCAGAATGCAAAGGAAATTGTTGACGAAACAGAAAAAGTAAAGGTTTTCCTCCAGACAGGCGAGCCTGTTATTGTAAGCCTTGCACCATCATTTATTGCAAATTACCGTGGTGTAGGTATCAACTCTATGAGAAAAGCACTTAAAAAGCTTGGTTTCTACGATGTTGAAGAAACTGCAATCGGTGCAACAATGGTTAAAAATGAATACGAACGTATGATTAAAGAGGATGACAGAGATGTTATTATTTCTTCTTGTTGTCACTCGATCAATCTTCTTATACAGAAATATTTTCCCGGAGCAATGGCATATCTTGCAGATGTTATGTCACCTATGCAGGCTCATTGTCAGGACATCAAAAACCGTTTCCCCAATGCTAAAACAGTTTTTATAGGTCCTTGCGTTGCCAAGAAAGATGAAGCCGAATATTATGAAGGAATCGTTGATGCTGTTCTCACTTTTGAAGAGCTGACAAACTGGCTCAAAGAAGAGAGAATCACTCTTGAAGAAGAAATGGATTCAGACCTTTGCAGTAAGGCTCGTTTCTTTCCGACAACAGGTGGTATTCTCAAAACGATGGCTCAGGAAAAAGAGGGCTACAACTATATCGCTCTTGACGGAGTAAGTAATTGTGTAGAAGCACTCAAAGATGTTCTTGACGGAAAAGTTCATAAGTGCTTTATTGAAATGTCTGCTTGTGCAGGCAGCTGTGTAGGCGGTCCCGTTATGGAAAAATACAACAGCACTCCTGTCAGAGACTATATCGCAGTCGCAAACTTTGCAGGTGAAAGAGACTTCGATATACCTCAGCCGAAATCAAGTGAACTCAAAAAGAATTTTGCATATATTGAACATAAACTGTCACTTCCATCAGAAATGGAAATTAACAGTGTTCTTCGCCAGATGGGCAAATTCAAGGAATCAGATGAGCTTAACTGTGGTTCATGCGGTTACAATACATGCCGTGAAAAAGCAATCGCAATCTGTCAGGGCAAAGCAGAAATTTCAATGTGTCTGCCTTTCCTTAAAGACAAAGCAGAAAGCTTCTCTGATACAATTGTTAAAAACACACCAAACGGCCTTATTGTTCTCAATGAACAGCTTGAAGTTCAGCAGATTAACGCTGCAGCAAGGAAGATTATGAATATCCGTTCAGCATCTGATGTACTCGGATGTCAGGTTGTAAGAATTCTCGATCCTACAGTTTTCCTCAAGGTCCGTGATTCAGGCAGAGATGTGAGAGATGAACGAGTTTATCTTGCAGAATATAAACGTTATGTGGAACAGACAGTAGTTCATGACCGTGATTCACATCTTTTAATCGGCATTATGCGTGATATAACAGATGAGGAATACGCAAGAGAAAGAAAAGAACAGATAAGCCGCCATACAGTTGAGGTTGCAGATAAAGTTGTTGAAAAGCAGATGAGAATTGTTCAGGAAATTGCTTCACTTCTCGGTGAAACTGCGGCAGAAACAAAAATTGCTCTTGCCAAGCTGAAGGAGTCAATTACTGATGAATGATTTATGTGCAGATATAGGATATAAAAGTGTAAATCATTATGGAGAAGAACTTTGCGGTGACCATGTAGATGTTGTTGAAGAAAACGAAAATTCTACCGTTATTGTCCTTGCAGACGGTCTCGGCAGTGGTGTAAAAGCAAGCATTCTTTCAACTCTCACTTCAAAGATTATTTCTACGATGATGGCAGAAGGACTTCCTATTGAAGAATGTGTTGAAACAATTGCGGCGACACTTCCTGTTTGTTCAGTAAGAGGAGTTGCTTATTCGACCTTTACAATTATTCATCTTCTCAATAATGACACAGCAGAGATAATTCAGTACGACAATCCTCAGGTAATTGTTCTTCGTAATGAAGTGAATTATGATTATCCGAAAACAGAAATGAATATCGGTGGCAAAAAGATTTTTAAATCAACAATCAAACTTCAGGAAAACGATGTTTTCGTTGCAATGAGTGACGGCTGTCCTCATGCAGGTATCGGACTTGCATTCAACTTCGGTTGGAAAAGAGAAGATATCATTGATTTTATGGAAACTATTGTTCCTGCAGGATATACAGCGAAGACTCTTTCAACAATGCTTGTTGATGAGTGCAATAAGCTTTACGGTTACAAGCCGGGTGACGATGCAACAGCATGCGTTGTGAAAGTCAGAAAAAGAGAGCCTATGAACATTCTCTTCGGTCCTCCCTCAAACAGAGACGACTGCGACAGAATGATGTCCCTTTTCTTCTCAAAAGAAGGCAAGCATATTATCTGTGGCGGTACAACCTCATCAATTGCTTCAAAATATCTTGGTAAACCTCTTAAGGCTACCCTTAATTTTGAACAATCAGATGTGCCTCCTATTGCTGAAATAGATGGTGTTGACCTTGTAACGGAAGGTGTTATTACAGTCAATCGTGTTCTTGAATATGCAAAGGATTATCTTGGCAAAAATGAGCTTTACGAAAAATGGAGTTTCAAACACGACGGAGCATCACTTATCAGCAGACTTCTTTTTGAAGAAGCAACAGATATAAACTTCTATGTAGGCAGAGCAATCAACCCTGCTCATCAGAACCCTGACCTGCCTATCAATTTCAGTATAAAAATGAACCTTGTTGAGGAACTTTCAAAGTGTCTGAAACAAATGGGTAAACGTATTAAAGTAAGTTATTTTTAAGGAGGAGTAATCGTGAGAAAGTTTGATACAAAAGTACAGTATCTTAAATATAAGGTGCTTCGTGAAGTTGCACATCAGGCATGGAACGATACTTTGCTTGAAAATATACTTGAAATTCCCAAAACAATCGTTCCCGGTAAAACATCAACAATGCGTTGCTGCGTTTACAAAGAACGTGCAATCCTTGCGGAGCGAGTTAAAATTGCTATGGGTGGAGATAAAGAAAACCCTAATGTAATTGAGGTTATTGATATCGCATGTGACGAATGTCCTGCGGCAGGATATGAAGTTACAGATTCATGCCGTGGTTGTCTTGCTCACAGATGTGAGGATGTGTGTAAAAGAGGTGCAATTTCTTTTGATCATAACCACGTGGCACACATTGATAAATCAAAGTGTGTTGAATGCGGACAGTGTGCAAAGGTTTGTCCTTTCTCTGCTATTGTAAACAGAAAGCGTCCTTGTCAGATGTCCTGCAAGGTAAAGGCAATTTCAATTAACGATGATAATGCCGCATCAATTGATAACTCAAAATGTATACAGTGCGGCGCCTGTGTTTATCAGTGTCCTTTCGGTGCAATCACAGATAAATCATATATTCTCAACGTTATCGACCTTATTAAAAAGAGCGAGGAAAACAAAAAGTATAAAGTTTATGCAATTGTTGCACCATCAATTTCAAGCCAGTTTACCTATGCAAAATTAGGCCAGGTAATCACAGGGCTGAAAGAGCTTGGCTTCTTTACAGTTGTTGAGGCGGCCCTCGGTGCTGATATGGTGGCACAGAAAGAATCAAAAGAGCTTGCAGAAAAAGGTTTCCTTACAAGCTCATGCTGTCCTGCTTTTGTGCAGTATATCAAGTCAGCATTCCCCAATCTTCTGGAGCACGTTTCACACAATCTTTCACCTATGGCTGAGCTTGCAAAATATATCAAGGATACAACGGAAAATGCAAAAGTTGTTTTCATCGGACCTTGTACGGCAAAGAAAGCAGAAGCACAGCTTGAAACTGTAAAACCCTATGTTGATGCAGTTTTAACCTTTGAAGAACTTCAGGCACTCTTTGACAGTAAAGAACTTGATATTACAACTCTTGAAGAAGATGTACTTGATAACGCATCATACTTCGGTAGAATTTTCGCACGTTCAGGCGGACTTTCAGATGCAGTGGCACAGGGTCTTAAAGAACAGGAAATCGACTTCGATCTGAAAGCAATTCCTTGTGATGGAATTGAAGCCTGCAGAACAGCGCTTATGAAGAAATCAAAGAACGTTCTTGATGCAAACTTTATTGAAGGTATGGCTTGTGTAGGCGGCTGTATCGGCGGTGCAGGATGCCTTACTCACGGTGAAAAGAACAAAGCAGAAGTAGACAAATACGGTAGAGAAGCATTAGAAAAAACAATCAAAGACGCAATTTCTCTTTTATAAACATACACGCAAAACGGGACTTTCCTGAAAAAAGGAAGTCCCGTTTTGTGTGTATTAATTAATTATTAATCATCGGTCGGCACGCCAATAATTTTTATGATACGATCCACCTTATCTGCAGGGATGGAGAACCAAGCAAAATTTTTATTAAGGAAGCCGAAAATCATATCATCTTTATGCCACTTACCATTAATAAGAATACCTTCAAAAATAGAACGATAAAAAAGCTGACAGATGTTAATCTGTCAGCTCTTTTGCTTATGAATTGTCTGAAATTTTGTTGTCATTTTGTTGTCACGGGGACATTTTTAACTTCAAAAACCTTGATTCTACTTAGGGTTTCAGGTTTTTGGGATTATTCCCACTCACTTAGTTTTGATATTTAACTTGTGAAAAGGCACGTAAAACAAGGGTTTCTGAGGGGTCAAAACTGATGTTTTTAAGTTTTTTGCCGAAAAACCGTATCAATCACAGTATCACAGAACAAAACACTAACCCCGGCGGATTCACACCCACCTGAAACACACTGTATTTACAATTGCAAATGAATTGTAACACATATAAAACGAGATGTCAATACTTTAAAGCGATGAAGTCTGTGTTTGAATTATATAAATTAACACTATTGATCTACCACACATTCAGACATACTAGTTCTATTAAGAAAACGGAAGGATATGCCAGACAACAATCTCTTTGACATCCTTTACCGCACTTTTTATACCAGTAATATGTTTTACCACACTGTGTGCATCTTTAACTTACTATTTGACCTATAAATGCGTGCAAGTTCATATAGGGAATATCAAATCCTTTACATACATTCGGGATGTGATAATCGCCAGTCTTTTCATCACCAGGACGCTCATTGGTAATAATACACCCCTTATTTACAATAGCTGTAGCTATCAAAAAAGGATCTCCATTTGAATTGGATGTGCTTTTCATTTTTATGAGTGTAGGGTATTTTTTTAACACTTCAAATACTTGCTCCTGAATTTCTTTTGTCAACGGAACAAATAATTCTTTGTGTTTTTTTGACCAAGCAATCAAATCGTCGTCTTTTAATTCATCTTGAATTTCTGTGCTGGTTATCATCTGACCGTTTTTAATCAATTCTTCAAAAGTCTCCCAAATAGGAGAAAAAGTTTTTTTGACATATTATATTCTTTTGCTGCATCGATTAACGCACAGGCATCTATAATATATATCGTCTTCATTTAAACATCACCGCCTGTTCTATGTTACCGATGTGTTTACTATTTACACCGAGTGCTTTGCACATTTCTCCGTGTGTGATTTTGCCGGATCCATACGCCATCAAGACTGTTCTCGGCAAAAGGAAACCATTCTGATTCAAATATTTAACATGATAAAACACAGGTACGTTTTTACCCTTTCTGGCTGCCTCTATGTGTGCAATATTAGCATTGTATTCATCTGTTATAACTTCAAGCAATGCAAAGAAAGTTTTTCGATTAATTATATTTGTTTCAAACATTCTTCTAAGAGCTGAAATCGTGCTAACACCAAACCGTCCAGCAATACGATCGATGCAAATGGAATTGATTTCACCAATACGTGTTGCGCATTCATTCACAATCTGTTTGAATGCTGATTCTGGCATTAGAGCCGCAGCGGCAATACTATCGCAAATAGTTTCTTCTTGATCGCTGTGTTCATCCATGTCGATGGTACACAATGATGAAGAGCGTCTGAAAATATGTGCCAACTCATGAAACAACGAAAACACTTTAGAACGATCGTAGTCCTTATTATTTATTGCAATAATCGGGTATGAATCATAGTAAATGGATAGCCCCTTCATCTCCTCTATGTCAACACCCGAAACCTGTGCAACAACTATACCGTTGCGTTCAATCACGTTTCTATAGTAATTAAATGGATTACTTCCATACGCAGTTTTACTACGCAGAGGGGTCTCGAGACCTAGATATGC
>JAZQWT010000121.1:0-12449 GCA_045632485.1 Acutalibacteraceae bacterium | reverse complement strand
TATCTTTCTCGGAATGGCAATGGGATCGGGCGTAATGAGTGCACGATACATAGGTGCAGGTGACGATAAACGTCTTTCTAAATGTGTTCATACAGCAATTACGCTCAGTGTAATCTGCGGTATCGCTGTTGGCATTTTCGGCTTTTTTATGTCGGAAAAACTTCTTATACTTATGGACTCTCCTGCTGACGTGCTTCCGCTTTCCAAACTGTATCTTCAGATTTACTTTATGGGTGCACCCGCTTCTCTTGTTTATAATTTCGGCGCAGCGATAGTACGCTCAACAGGTGACACAAAAAGACCTCTCTATATCCTTTCAGCAACAGGTATTGTAAACATTGCTCTCAACCTTGTGCTTGTAATTTATTTTCATATGGATGTGGCAGGTGTTGCAATTGCAACAATAACCGCCCAATATATTTCTGCTGCCTGCATTATCATCAGACTTCTTAAAATCGACGGTGCCTGCAGACTACACTTAAGCAAACTCCGTATTTATGCAAACGAAATGAAGCAGATACTCCTCATCGGTGTACCTGCCGGAATACAGAATTCGTTATTTTCTTTATCAAACGTAATTATACAGTCAACGGTAAATTCATTCGGTTCAATTGCAATGTCAGGAATTACTGCAGGCTCAAACTACGAATCTTTTGTATACATCTGCACAAACGCAATTTCTCAGACAACAATGACCTTCTCTTCCCAGAATCTGGGCGCACGTAAATATGAGAATTTCAGTAAAATTTATATGCGCTGTATTCTTCTTGCCGTATTAATCGGCGGAGGAATGAGTGCGATAGGTATTGTTTTCAGAAATCAGGTTGTAGGTCTTTTTTCAACAGACCCTGCCGTAATCGAAATCGGTGCTGCAAGACTCTATATGATTCTTCCCTTTTACTGCTTCTGTTCTCTTATGGATATCGGTGGCGGCCAATTACGAGGAATGGGCAAATCTTTTGAACCGATGTTCATTACACTTATGGGAAGTTGCGGAATCAGGCTTCTGTGGGTATTTGTTTTCTTCCCCAAAAATCCCACACTTCTCTACCTCTATTGGGCATACCCCATTTCGTGGTCACTTACCTTCTTTGTACTTTTTATAGGCTATTTTATAATAAAAAGAAATATACTAAAAAAGGAGAACGTTTCATGAAAAAAGTTTTAGCAATTGTTTTAGCAACTGCAATGCTCATTTCAGCATTTGCACTCGGCACATCTGCTGACACAGTGAAAAAAATGTCCCGCGAAGAATGGGATACACTTTACTCTTCGTTGAAAGACGACAACACACTTCCTATGCTCTGTGTAGGTGCTGACCAGACACAGCTTGGTCTTGTATGGCATGCTCCGAAAGATACAGCAAAAGCAGAAGTGAAGTTTGCAAAAAATGAAAATATGGCAGATGCAGTTACTTTCACAGGTCAGATCGACCCTGCGGACAATGATGCTCAGGTAGTGTGCAGAGTTGACATCACAGGAGTGGAAGAAAACACAACTTATTTCTATCAGTGGTACACAGGCACTGAATGGAGTGAAGTATGCGAATATCAGTCAAAATCCTTTGACAGCTACAAAATGATGGTAATCGGTGACATTCAGATAGGCGGTCAGACAGAGTCTGCAGAAAAGCAGTCTGATGATGGTTTTGTATGGCAGAGTGTGCTTGCAGAAGCAAAAAGTAAAAATCCCGACATCGCTTTTCTTCTCTCACCCGGTGATAATACTTCAACAGGCAAAGGTGATAATGAATGGCAGACACTTCTTATGCCTCCTGAGGTAAGAAGCACTCCCCTTGCACTTGCAATCGGTAATCACGATAAAAAAGGTATGAAATACGATTATTTCACACATAT
This sequence comes from Acutalibacteraceae bacterium, assembly GCA_045632485.1. Lineage (GTDB taxonomy): Bacteria > Bacillota > Clostridia > Oscillospirales > Acutalibacteraceae > SIG575. The sequence goes on along the minus strand of JAZQWT010000121.1, from coordinate 10,593 downwards.
GCCAAACGAGTTCTACGGCAATTATTTCACAGGCCTTGACAGAGATTTCTATTTCAGATACGGCGACGTGCTTTACTGCGTTTTTGATGCAACCTCAGCAAGTGCTGCTGACCATATGGCAATGGCAAAGCAGGCAATTAATGAACACAAGGACGCAAAATGGAGAATCGGCGTAATGCACCAGGCTCTTTTCGGACCCGGTTACGGTAACATCGACCCCGAAACAGGTATTCTTCTTAACGCAGTTTTCACACCTATTTTTGATTCATTTGATTTTGACCTTGTTCTTACAGGACACAGCCATCTTCAGGGCCGTTCGCACTTTATGTACGAAAGCAGTGTTGTAGGCAAAGCAGAATCAGGCACAGCATATGTAAACCCCAAGGGCACTATTTATCTCAACTCAAATGCTGTGTGCGACCAGGAGCCATTCACTCTCCCCTTACCTCACGTTGCTTATGAATTTGCAGAAAACGATGTAACAACTTACACTACTATTGAATTTTACGGCGACACAATGAAAATAGAAACATTACGCGGCGACAACAGCGAACTTCTCGACGAAATTTCAATCATCAAAAACGATGATGAAAAGAAAGAAGATTCTTTTCTCAATGTACTTCACAGATTCTTCTACAAATTCGTTGAACTCTGCGGACGCATCTATCAGGAAATCGATGCAATTGTAGTTGCAAACAGAGGCGGACATTTTTAATCAATCTGTTTAATTATTAAGAAAAATTAAGAAATTCCATTGACACACCTGCAACAGAAGTGATATATTACTTTTGTTGCAGGCTTTTTATTCTTACAAGACAAATCACATATCATCTGATATGCTTTCAGGAAGGTGTTCTTTATGAAAAACATTCTAAAAAAATCAATCTCAATTCTTCTTGTAGTTGTGCTTGCTTTTTCCGTTGCAGCAACAGGTGTTTCAGCAGCAGAAAAAACAGCAGAAGATGCTCTTAAAGAGCTTGACAAAGACATTCCCATCGTTGAAATTCACGGTTTCGGCGACCAGCCTATATACAAAGGTCTTTTAACCGAAACAGAAGAAGATGATGTCGATGTCTGGTCTTTTGATACAGAAGCTCTTGTCAGTCTTATTCTTAAACATTTTCCCGACCTTGCATTTTCACTGGCTTTCGGAAAATTCGACAGAATCGACGTAATGCTTACAGAAATTCTCGGTGTGATTTTCGGTAACATTGCCTGCGACGAAAACGGTGTACCCTACCCCGGTACAGGCCTCAAATATTATGAACCTGTTGTTGCCAAAGAAGAATACGGCAAAGAGAACAGTTATTATTTCGCTTATGACTGGCGACTTGATATGCACACAATTTCAACTCAGCTTGATGCCTACATCGAGGAAGTCCTGGAAGTTACAGGCGAAGAAGAAGTAGGTCTTGTATGCTTCAGCCTTGGTGGTGCAGTAATGATGACTTATCTTTATGAGCATTACTATATTGCATCTCCTGAAGAAAGATCAAAAATCCACTCTGCGATTTTCCTTTCGGCAGCAATGAACGGTGTTGAATGTTGCGGGGACCCCTTCTCAGGAAACATTGAATTCACTTCAAAATCTCTTCTCAGACTTATTGCAAGTCTCCTCCCCGAAGACAACAGTCTTGTTTTCGTTGACGATTTACTGAGAACAGTTTATATGCTTAAGCTTTTAGAACCGATTATCGATTACACAAACAATAGTCTTGTGCCTAACCTTGATATAATGGGTGGAAATGCAATTCTCAACACTATCGGCACAGTACCTGTTTTCTATGCTCTTATGTCAACTGAAAGATATTATCAGACAGAAGAATATATTTTCAACACACCTGAGAAGAAAGAAAAATTTGCAGCTATTCTTGAAAAGAGCAGATACTATCACGATAATGTTCAGGCAAATGCAGATAACATTATCGCTTCATTTATTGAAGACGGCAAAAATTTTGCAGTTGTTTCCGAATACGGTTTTGAAATGATGCCTGTAACTTCAGATAACGATAGAATGTCAGACGGTATGATAGGCACTTACAACACAAGTTTCGGTGCAACCTGTGCAGAAGTTGACAAAGTTTTTGCCGATGATTACGTTCAGGCAAAAGAATGTGCCTGCGGTAAAAATCATATTTCACCTGACAGACAGATTGATGCGTCAACCTGCAAATATACTGACGTCACATGGTTTGCAAAAAATCTCAAACACAAAGATGATGACAAATTCCTGGCAGACCTGATTGACCTTGTTACATATTCTGACGAACAGATTACAGTCCACACATATTCTGACCTTCCTCAGTTTATGATAAACGTTGATGACACATGCCTCGTTCCTATGACATCCGACAACTTCGGAGCTATCGTGACCTTTGACGGAACAACAAGCATAATCAGATTTATAAAAAAGCTTTTTAAATAATAAACAAACAAAAGCGGTGCAGTTCAAATCAGAACTGCACCGTAATTTTTTTAATATAATTTATCTTGCTGACTTAATGAGAATTTCCATTTCATCAAGAATTGTGGCACCTGTGTTTGGTCCTGTAGAGTTTGTTTCCTCATAATGGCCTCTGTCCATATCATCGGTTGCTTTTTCGATATAAGGCATTGCATCATTGAGAAGGAAATCGTTTTCAGCAAGAATATAACCAAGTTCATCATTACAAAGGCCGATAACAAAATTATGTTTGCAATCTGTCATATCTTTAAGAACTTTTTTGTAACGTGCTTTTCTATGATGTGCTGAATTTTCCTCTGTCAGGAATTCGCCATTGTAAAGCTCAGGGAAAAGCTCACCGGGAATAAGGAACATCGCAACATCCTTATCACCCATTTCCACATATCCTACTTCTGAATAGATACATGCTTTATTTCTCTTGTTTGTTCTGCCGATATCGTTATTGAGAACATTGAGATATCTTGCAAGGATAAGCACTGTATTATCTGCAACAATCTTAATGCCCTTTGATTTAACATTGAGAATAGGTTTGAGTTCAGTTTCGTTTTCAATTGAAAGAGCAATTTCGCCAAGCTGTTTGCCGAAGCCCTTCATATATTCTTCGCAGTCAATCGTGTTTCTGTAAACTTTCTTGATTTCCTTTGCAGAAATCATACCACCGATAGCACCATTGTAGAAAACTGCATTTGAACCGGGAACCTTTTCTTCAATTTCCTTGATAAGGTATGCAGGGAAATCGGCACTGATAAGTGTTGTTGTGCCGAGAAGTTCTGCGTGTGAAGCAAAGTTTACCATATAAATATCGCCTGAATTATCATCAGGGCTGAAACGGAATCTTGTAAGATTCTTGTCGTATGTAACGGGAGTTCTTACGTCAGCCTGCATATCTTCAGCTTCAGTGAATCCCATATAGAATTTACCGTCTTTTCTGTTATCGTATGCACTTATAATTGCTTTTGCAGCCTGCTTTTTAAGATTTTTCATAAAGCCGGCATCTCTGCCGCATTTGAAAATCTTTTCGCCCCACAAGCCCTGTGTATCAATACCTGCATGAGTGTGAGTTGCAGAAATGTTGATTGATTTCACCTTGCCCATTTTACCGCTGTTGAGAACAAGTGCTCTGATATCATTGATATCCTTACGGCTGATACCTACACAGTCAAGTGCACAAAAAACCGCACCACCATTACCTCTGTTATCATCAAGGAAAACAGCTCTTGCGTACAAATCGTCAAGCTTACCTTTGGCGGGATTATTTGAATCGTAACCTGCGATATAATATGTTTTTGTTTCGTAATCTTCAGGTGTGTAAACAGCTTTTCCGAAACCGCAGGTCCATTTTTCTCCTGCTTCATTTGAGAAAGTTTTATCACCTCTGAGCATAACTTTATTTGATTCTGCCTGAGATGTGAAAACTTTTTTCGGCATTGTTGAAATAAGAGTATTTGTAAGTGCTCCTATTGCGCCTCTTGTGAAGTCGTCTTTAAAACTCATAAATAAACCCTCCTTAAGGTTAACTGATACTTTTATTATACAACACATTTTTTAAAATTCAAGCCTTATTTCTTGATTTTTATACGATTCTATGATAGGATAACCATATACCAATTCAGGAGGACAGCAATTATGGTAACTATAAGAAAATACGAAGAAAAAGATAAAGAAAACGTGCAGTTTGTCTGCCTTAACAGTGAAGGTCCCGAAAACGCACCTGACAAAAAAACTGGTGAATTTATTCTTATCACCTTCTGTAACTATTATCTTGAAAACGAACCTGAAAACTGTTTCGTTGTTGACGATGACGGCAAAGCAGTAGGCTATATTATCTGTGCTGAAAATTATGATAAATACAAGAAAATTTTTGATAAAAAATATCTTCCCCTTACTGAACAGTATGGCCCCGAAAAATATAACTGGGCTTTGAATTCTTCAAACCCCCAGAGCGAAATCAAGGACGAATACCCCGCTCATCTTCACATTGACATTCTCCCGGAATACCACAGAATGGGACTTGGCGGAAAACTCGTTTCTGCACTTCGTGAGCATCTTGCCGAAAAAGGAATCGAAGGCGTTTGCCTTACCTGTGGACCTAAAAACGAAAGAGCAGTAAACTTCTATAAAAAACGCGGTTTCACCCTGCTTTCAATAGATGATGATGACGCTTGCTTCGGAATCAAAACAAAATAACCTTCAAACGTAATAAAAATTTTTCTCCCCTTTTACTGTTTTTCGGTATCAAAGGGGAGATTTTTGCGTTTATTAACCATAAAAAGTACAATAATAATATCAGGTGATATTTATGTGTACAGCAATTACTTTTAAAACAACAGACTCATACTTCGGCAGAACACTTGACGTTTATTATTCTTACGGAGAAGAAGTTGTGGTGACACCGCGTAATTTTCCCTTTGTTTTTCTTGACCGGGGAGAAATAAAAAGTCATTATGCCATAATCGGTGCTGCTTTAGTAAAAAATAACTATCCTCTTTATTTTGAGGGAGCAAATGAACACGGTCTTGCTATAGCGGGGCTTAATTTTCCGGGAAATGCAGTTTATTATCCGAAATCAAAAAATAAAGATAATATTTCACCTTTTGAGTTTATTCCATGGATACTTTCGCAATGCAAAAATCTTGATGAAGCAAAAAATTTACTGGAAAGAATCAATCTATGGGATATGAAATTCAGTGAAGATATACCTCTGTCGTCTTTACATTGGCTTGTTGCCGACAAAGAAAAATCAATTACCGTAGAATCAGTTAAGGACGGAATTAAAATTCACGAAAATCCCATAGGTGTACTGACTAATAACCCTGTGTTTGGCTATCATCTGGCGAATCTCGCCGAATATGTAAACCTTACAAACAAAATGCCTGAAAACAGATTCGGAAACATTTCGTTAAATCTTCACAGTCTCGGTTTTGGTGCAAAAGGGCTTCCCGGTGATAATTCTTCTGCATCCAGGTTTATAAGAGCAGCTTTTACCAAAGTTCATTCCGACAAATTTACAGAAGAAAGCGAAAACGTAAGTCAATTTTTTCATATTCTCGGCACCGTCAATCAGGTAAGCGGTTGTACAAAAACACAAGAAAACAAAAATATGATTACAGATTATACATCCTGTATCAATCTTGAAAAAGGAATTTATTATTATACAACTTACCATAACAGATGTATTTCCGCAGTTGATATGCACAAATGTAACCTTGACAGTAATCAACTGATAAAATATCCTTTTGTAAAAAAACTTATTATCAACAATCAGAATTAATAAAAACAAAACTCCGATTGAAGAAATTGTGCTTATACAAACACTGCCTCAACCGGAGTTTTTATCAATCATCAACCGTAGAACAAGGGATTTCCGTATTTATTGAATCCTACAAGCCTGATATATGTAAGTCTCGGTGAATCATCAAATTCTTTCGTTGAATTTGCGTGATAAACCATATATGCTTCACCGTTTTTCCTATAGAGGAAACTGCAGTGACCTGCATTGTAGATGTCATTGAATTTATCATCGTAATTTACACGAGATAAACTCTTACTCCAGCTTGATGCTTTCATAACATCTTTACCTCTTAACGTAAGCATACCCATACAATAATAGTCAGAACTGTATCCGCTTGCAGAATAAACGATGAAAATATCGTCTTTATGATAAAGCACTGCAGGGCCCTCGTTTACAGGCCAACCTTTTCTTTCCCAACTTAAATCAGGCGAAGAAAGTTTAACTGACTCGCCACCCTCTTTGAGAGTGTAGGGATTTTCCATTTCAGTGATATAAATACACTGATTTGCCACATCAACATATGAAGATGAAACAAAATAAAGCTTATCGTCTTTCTTAAGATATGTGCCGTCGATGTTGTTAAGTCCGCCCGGAGCAAGGTAACCCTTGAACACATACTGGCCGAAAACATCGTCTGTTTTACTTTCTAAAACAAAGCTGTAACGGTAGTAATCATTATGGTCTGATTCTTCTTTTGCCTTAGGCATTTTACCTTTAGGTACTGCATCTTTTTCAAAAAGAGCAGATGCAACTATATACCATTTGTCACCTATTTTATGAATTTCAGGTGCCCACACATCACCCTTGACACCGTTGTGACCTTCAGTGAAAACAGTTTTCTTTTCAATGAGAGTTGTGTCATTATATGCCTTGATTTTTCTGATTTCAATACCGTTACCTGTGGTAAAAGTATAATAAGCTTCACCATCCGCCTCAACAATAAAGGGATCTCCCCCGTTAACATTGTCGATAGGCTTATCGTAAATTGTTCCTGTTTCTGCACCAAAAAGTACCATGAGGGCTGTCATACAAATAAATACAAATCTGTAAAGTCCGTACATTCGCCGTTATCCTCCTCTTCAAATTAAATTAATAAAGCCGTTGATGATACAACGGCTTTATTGTTTTTATTAAAGGTTATAATATTTATCAAATTCTGCAGGATGAGGAATCTTAGCAAGTTCACGACATTCTTCACGTTTTGCCTTGATGAAGTTTGCAAGAAGTTCTTCGGGGAAAACTCCGCCTGCTGTAAGGTAATCGTGGTCTTTTTCAAGAGCATCGAGAGCTTCTTCAAGAGATACAGGAAGATGGCTGAGCTTTGCTTTTTCTTCATCGCTTAAGTGATAAAGGTTTACGTCATAGGGACCCCAACCGTTTGCGTGAGGATCAATTTTATTTTTAACACCGTCAAGACCTGCCATAAGAATTGCAGCATAGCAGAAATAGGGGTTACATGTCGCATCGGGGTTACGAAGCTCAAAACGACGTTTATCAGGGCTCTTTGCGTATGCAGGGATACGGATAACAGCACTGCGGTTTGAAGTTGCATAACCAACTGTAACAGGAGCTTCAAAGCCGGGAACAAGACGTTTGAATGAGTTTGTGCTGGGGTTTGTGATAGCACAGAGAGATGCAATATGCTTAAGAAGACCGCCCATAAAGTAGTGAGCTGTTTCACTTAAATGTGAATAACCGTTGTCGTCTGAGAATACGGGTTCACCGTCTTTGAAAAGAAGCATATGCACGTGCATACCGCTGCCTGCTTCACCATAGATGGGCTTGGGCATAAATGTTGCAGTTTTTCCGTATTTAAGAGCTGTGTTATGAATGATATATTTAATCATCATTGATGCGTCTGCCATATGTACAACTTCACCAAGCTGAGGTTCGATTTCGAACTGACCTGATGCAGCAACTTCAGGGTGATGATAGTTGATATCAATACCCATTTCTTTCATAAGAAGGCACATTTCACTTCTGCATTCGTAAGAAACGTCAAAGGGTTTTGCGATGTGGTAGTTCTTCTGTTTGGGAACTATAACACCTTTACCTTCAACCTCGCTGTTCCAATAAGACTGCTTTGCGTCAACTGATGCACCGATGTAGCTTCCGCCTACACCCCATGTAACTTCGTCGAAAAGATAGAATTCAAATTCAGGAAGAATTTTCATTGTATCTGCAACGCCGCTGTCTTTCATATACTGCACAGCCGCACGGATAATGTTACGGGGATACTGTGCGAGGGGGCGGTTTTCAGGGTTATCAATAATCATTGCGTTACCTGTCATTGACAATGTGGGAATTTCACAGAAGGGGTCAATAACTGCTGTATCGGGGTCAGGAATGAACACCATATCGCTCTTTTCAACAACTGCATAACCGTAGTTAGAAGCGTCGAAGCCGATACCGCTTTTCATTGTATCTTCTGAAAAGTTTTCAGCAGGAATAGTAACGTGACGGTACTGACCGTTGATGTCTACCATCTTGAAGTCAACCATCTTGATGTCTTTGTCTTTAATAAGCTTAAGAATGTCTTTCGCAGTCTTTGCCATTTTAACATCTCCTTTAAAAGAATCTGAGATAAGTATAACATACTCCTTGTTTTTTCGTCAATATTTTTTCGTTAATATAAATAGTAAAATCCCTGATAAATTCATCAGGGATTTTAATTTATTATTTCTTTTTACACTCAAAACAAAGCCAATTGCTTTTTTCGTGACGTGCCACAATTTCAAAACCGTATTTTTCAAATGCATCTGTCACTTCTTTTTCTCTTACATCAATAATACCGCTTGTGATGAAAATACCGTCGTCTTTGAGATAATCGTGAACCTGTGAAGTGAAAAGAATAATTATATCTGCCACAATGTTTGCGACAATAATATCAAATTTACCTGTAACCTTATCAGCAAGGTTGCCGTGAATCACTTTCAGTTTATCTTCGCCGAAGCCGTTAATTTCACCGTTTTCCTTTGCAGTTTTAACGGCAAGTTTATCAATATCAACACCTGTTGCATTTTCAGCACCTAAAAGGAGTGACGCAACAGAGAGAATTCCGCTTCCGCAGCCAAGGTCAAGTACTGTCTTACCCGGCTCAACAAACTTTTCAAGAGTTTCAAGGCAAAGGCGTGTTGTTTCGTGTGTACCCGAACCGAAAGCAAGACCCGGTTCAATTTTGAGAACTGCCCTGCCCTCTGCATCAACCTCATCTTCCCACAAGGGATGTATAAGCAGCTTTTCACCGATTTTCATAGGCTTGAAATATGCTTTCCAGTTATTTTCCCAATCCTCATTACGACATGCTTTCGTATCGATTTTATGTTCAATCCCCTCTGCATTATATCTTTCACTTAAGAAAGCAACCGCTTCAAGAGGATTTTCCTCAGGAGAAATGTAAACGTGAACGATACCTTTTGTTCTGTCTTTTTCAAGCAGTTCCTCATCAATCAGGTCAATATTAGCAATCTCCCAAGTTTCTTCTTCCAATGTTCTGTAGTCCTCAATATAAATGCCGTAAGGCACTACCATCTGTGCAATATCACCCGCTTTATCAACGTCTTTTGCGGGTACCTCTATAGAAACTTCTGTCCAATCCATTTTTGTCACCTCAATCAAGATTTACATCTGTGCTGATTTCTTTTCTGCCGTGATTATAGAGTTTTCTGTTATCAAGAGCCCACTGTCTTGATGAGAAATCTCCGGGTTTTACATTTGCTAGTGCATCGTTAAATTCGTAAATTGTTGCATCAAGGGTGTCAAGCTGTGACAAAACTTCAGCCTCAACAAAAAGAGGTCTGACCGCTGCACCGTATTCGGGAATACCGTGATGAGAAATAAGCATATGCTCAAGAAGAACGGCTGTATCTTCATCAGTTCCGATTTCCTTTGCAGTTTCTCTCACAATCATTGCGCCTTTCACAAGGTGACCCACCAGTGTACCTTCAACACTGTAACCTGTTGCCATACCTGTTGATGAAACTTCAAACTCATCAATTTTTGCAATGTCGTGAAGAATCGCACCGCCGAGAAGAAGACTTCTGTCAAGGGACTGATAAATTCTGCACACGCATTCTGCCATTTTTATAATAGATAATGTGTGATACAGAAGGCCGCCTCTCATTGCGTGATGAAGTTTGAATGCAGCAGGCCAGTAAGTCAGTTTTTCTTCGTATTTTGAAAGCACTGCTTTTACAAGCTTTTTGATTTCTTCATCATCAAATGTTTCAATTATTTCATATATATTACGGAGCATTTCATCGCCTGTGTAATTTGCACTGGGTACAAAATCCTCAATGCGGACTCCGTCAGCTTCGGTGCATTCGCGGATTCGTTCGACCCTGAACTGCACGTCTCCGTTATACTCGTTCATTCTTCCGCGGACTTTAATAAGCATATTAGCCTCAAAGTGGCTGTGCATATTTTCCTTATAATCCCAGAACTTTGCTACAATTTCTCCGCTTGAATCAGAAAGAATCAGGTCAAGGTAAGTAAGACCTTTTGCAGTAGTTTTCTTTTCAAGAGATTTTATCAGGCAAAAACCTTCAAGAATATCAGGTGTCGGTGTATTTATAAAATTCATTCAGATTTTCCTTTCTGCAGTGATTTTCAATGCCATTACAAACACTTTGCATTTTATTATACAATATTTTATCCCTTTTTACAATAAAACATTGTATAAAATTTATTGATTTTCCTATTGACAAATGAAAAAACATACTGTATAATATACAAGTCGTCAAGAGATGACACAATATTTTTCCGGGTGTGGCGCAGCTGGTAGCGCGCTTGACTGGGGGTCAAGAGGCCGTGAGTTCAAGTCTCGCCACTCGGACCA
>JAZQWT010000120.1:0-1632 GCA_045632485.1 Acutalibacteraceae bacterium | reverse complement strand
TATTTCAAGTATTCTTTCATCGACAGATTCATCGGACAGAAGTCTTCTGACTTCAACATTTCTTGTCTGTCCCATTCTGTAAGCTCTTGACATCGCCTGATCCTCAATGGAAGGCTTTATCTGCGGCTCACAGAAGATTACAACACTTGCCGCCTGAATGTTAAGTCCTGTACCGCCTGCCTGCACCTGAGATACCAAAACACTTCCTTGAGGTGCAGCAGTAAATTCATCTACCAGCTCTTGTCTTTTTTGAAGTGAAATATCACCCGTAATTGGACCGATACATCTGTCTCCCAAAAGAGTCATTACACGGTTGACTGTATTTCTGAAAAAGGAGAATACAATAATCTTTCTGCCTTCTTCACGAGCTTCATCACAAAGCTCCAAAAGTCTTGCCGCTTTTTGTGAGTTACCGCCATCTGCAACATTCCACGAAACCTGACGCATAGCCATAAAGTTTCCGGCTTTAACTGCTTCACGGTACATAGAAAGCTCGGCATTATTCATTTCACACCATTCTTCAGATTCAATAAGCTCAGGAAGTTCCTTTAACACTTCTGCACGGGTTCTTCTTAAATATACAGGTGCTAATGTCTTTCTGAATTGCTCCGCTTTTGAGAGATATTTAATCTTTTCAAGTTCGGCGGCAATATCAGCCTTTAAGCAGCTTACAAGGAAACACATTTCTTCAACCTTGTTTTCGATTGGTGTACCCGTCATAAACAGAACCTTTTCACACCTTTTGTTTATTTCCATAAGTGCCTTTGTTCTGATTGCTTCGGGATTTTTTACATAATGTGCTTCGTCACACACAAGCATATCAATGCTTAATGTTTCAGGAAGAGTGAATTTGCTTATAGTTTCAAAAGTTGTTACGGCAACACCGCCTGATGCAATCCATGCATTTAATGCGGTTTCTACATCTCCGTGAACCTTGTAGGGTGTAAGTGAAGAGAACTTTGTAATCTCTCTGCACCAATTCACCACAACGCTCGCAGGGCAAACTACCATAAAATGAGTTTTTCCTTCGGCTGCAAGGGATATAAATGCTGAAATTGCCTGAATTGTTTTTCCAAGTCCCATTTCATCGCCGAGGAGTGCCTTTTCCTGACAGAGTGCATATTTTACACCAAATTCCTGATAAGAACGAAGTGTTGCATTAAGTCCTGAAAGATTTATCGGATACGCAGATACCTTCATAACAAGCTCATCATCAATTTTTCCTGATATGGCTGTTTTTTCAATTCTGCTTCCGCCAACCTTTTCAAGCCCGGCATAGTAGTAAGAGGAACGCATCTCAAAATCTGCGATGAAATCATCTTTTTTTGCAGATTTGATTTCTTTATATTTTGTGGTAATCTCTCTTGAAAGATTTCCAAAATCTCCGGTATAAAGCTCATAAATCTTTTCTATGCCGGAGGCTGCTTTTTCCTTTGTTGACTTTGAGGCAAAAAACCACCTAAGTCCGCTTTTTGAAGCCTTTGCAGATGATAATGCCTCATTAACTTCTTTTCTATACTGCTTTGACAGTTCCTTTGATTTTGAAACAAGAGGAACTAATCCGATATATGTATATAATGCTCCTATAAGGCTTTCTGCTTCGGGAGTTAAATTATCCACCGTCAGTTTAAG
>JAZQWT010000119.1:0-36442 GCA_045632485.1 Acutalibacteraceae bacterium | reverse complement strand
TTATTTTTAACAGGTTTAACAACGCCATTTTCACAAGAAACATTTTCATTGGATGAAGACCATTCAATTGTTTTGAACATCGCATCTGCAGGTGCATAATCGTATGAAAGATTTACACTGTATGATGTAAATGGTTTCCATGTAGAAACATCAATGCCGATAAATTCCGGTGCAATTGCTCCATTATAGTAAATATTCAATTCCGTCATATGAATGTAAGGTTCAAGAGCAGCAAGGGTAGCAAAAAGCTTATCAGCAGCTTCATTGATTTCTTCCTGAGTATAAAGAACAGAAGCTTCAACTTCAAGTGCATGTTCGTACGCAGCTACATATGCCGTACTTGTTTCATATGTGTATTCCTGAATATCAATTTTTGCTTCATCAGCACTTGCAATTGCTTCACGAAGTTTTGATTTATCACCTGCAACTGTTACAAGACAAGTTGCTGTAACACCACCATCGGCAGCTGTTGCAGTAATTGTAGCCTGACCTGCATTGTGATATGTAAGCTGACCATTTGCATCAACCGTTACTGCAGTTTCATTGCTTGATGACCAATAAACTTTCTGAATAGTAGCATTATGTGTAACAACAGAAGTTGCGACATGTTTACATTCAGTTGAAAGTTTAACAGGAGCTTCATCAAGGCTTGTTTCAATTACTTCAGGTGAAATATTAATGTAACTTACAGGATACATAGCAAATGATACATGAACTTTATCAGTTACTACATTACCTCTTTCATCAGTAACTGTAATAGTTACCCAGCCATAACCTGCTGCAGTAGATGAAGCGGGAGTTACTTTACCGTTTTCGTCAACTTTGATTGATGAAGAATCTGTTGACCATTCAACTGAAACGTACATTGAGTCAAGAGGAAGAATTCTGGCTGCAAGCTGAAGATTAGCCGTTGTATATAATGGAGATTTAACTGAAATATAGTCGGGAGCTTCTTCGCCGTCAACCTGAATAATTACTTTTTCAGTTTTAATAAATCTTACAAGATTACTGTATGCATTGATAAGAGAACTTCTTGCTTCATCAACCTCCTGCTGAGTTGCATCGGGATTTGCATAAACTACAGCTGCGTTTTCATAAGCTACTTTATATGCATCAAAAGTTTTCTTTGTCCATTCTTCTTCTACAAGATTGTATGAATTCATTTCAGATATTGCAGAGAAAAGCATTGTCTTATTAACTGAAACAGTAACAGTACATTTTGCAGTGAAGCCGCCGTCAACTGTAACTACAGAAATTTCTGCAGTACCTGCGCCAACATATGTAAGATTACCGCTCTGATCAACTTTAACTACTTTTTCATTGCTTGAGAACCATGCAACATCTTCAATACTTGCACCACCGACAACACCGAAAGGTTTCGGAAGAACAGTTGCATTGAGTTTACCTGTGTTATAAACAAGTGCATCTGTAATTTCAGTTTTGTCAAGTTCAACACCTGTTGCCGGTGTGTTTGCAAAAGAAACAACAACAGAGTCTGACACTTTATTACCAATATAGTCAATAGCAGTGAATGTAATTATCGAAGCACAAGCCTGATTTTTTGTAGGTTTACAAACACCGTTCTGGTCTACAGAAATAACAGGATTGCTAGACGTCCATTCCAATGATGCGTACATAGCATTTTCAGGATTAAGAGTAGCGTCAAAATCAACAGAATAACTGTCATATCTCTTACTTGTGCTTACTTTTACTGAATTATAATCAGGTGCTTCATTTCCTGCCAACAAAATATTTACACCGAAGAGAGGTACATAAGCACCGATTTTATTATAAAGGTCAATTATATCCTTAGCTGCATTATCACATGTGGACTGATATGCAAACTCTGTATCTCTTACAGTAATAGCAACATTATAAGCTGATGTAAGTGCTTCCCAATCTTCAGGAGGACAGTTTTCAGCTGTCACTTTACCTGATTCATAAAGCAAAATAGCATAATTAAGTCTTGTCTTATCAGGACGTACAGTAATTGTTGTAGTTGCTTCAAAACCGCCATCACGTGATGTTGCATAAATTGTGCATGTACCTGAGTCTTTAGCAGTTACAACACCATCAGCATCAACAGTAGCAACCATTTTATCACTTGTTGTCCATAAAATATCTTTAATACTTGCATCGCCGATTTTGGCTCCTGATGCACCTGTGCCAAGAGGATAAACAGTTTCTGTAATGTCAACCTGCTGACCTACGATTAAATCAGCAGCTGTTGGATTAACAGTAACACCGGTTACAGGATAGTTTGCAAAAGATACGGTAATTGTATCTGTATAGCCGCCGTCATACGACTTAGCCTGAATAACACCCCATGCAGAACTATTCTTTGAAGGTTTAACAACACCGCTCGGAGAAACCTCAATATTTCTGCCTTCCAACACAGACCATCTTACATTCTGGTTAGATGCATTAGGAGGATTAAAAGTTACAGTAAGCTGTGTGCTCTGGCTGTTATATGTCTGAGAAGTGGGAACATTAACACTGAGATATTCACCCTGATCGATATCAATTCCCAGTGCAAGTGTACCGATATAAACATCATATGTTCTTTCGCAAGTTGAAATTGTACCTGCTTTAACAGCAATTGTGACAATACCGCCACCGCCTTCAAGGGCTGTGAAGTTACCGTCAGAATCTATAGTAGCACTTGTGTTTGACACAGGTGAACCGTCTTTAGCATAAGTAATCTCTCCGTCATCACCAACAAGACCCCAACGGATTGTTGCATTTGAACGGTCAGGAAAAACTTCTGCTGTGTACTGAGCAGTTTCACCCGGCTGAATAACTGAAGGACCTAACACCTTAATGTCAACAGGCTGAGTTACAAGTTTACCTGTAACGGTAACTTCAGCAGATGCTGAAATACCATCAATAAAAGCAGTAACTTTTGTTGTCTTTTTATTAAGAGATGTAATACCGCCTGCATCACGACCGATAAGAACACCATTCTTATCAACATAAGCAATTGATTCATCTTCTACTGTCCATACAACATTTGTTGAGTTTGCACCCTGCGGGTCAATATTTGTGATGTAAAGCTGAGAAGTTTCGCCTTCCTTAACTTCAAAATCACCGCCGATTTCAAAACTCTTAACTTCAAGAGAGTCAACAATTGTAAATGTGAATTTATCATTAATTGTTGATTCAAGAATCCAGTTAGCAACATATTTTGTAGCCTGAGAAACGAGGTCAGCAGAGTTAGTACCGGCACCTGCTGCAGCTACAATAATATCAATAACAAACTTAACTGTATTTGTTGAAACGTTAATGCCGAGAACTTTAACAAGTACATCAGCAAGGTCAGCAGTATCAACTTCGTTACCGAGGCTTGCAAGCTCGTTGATATAACTCATGAGTTTATCAACAATTTCGTCAGCATTTGGTGCTACCTTAACAGTAACCTTACCTTCTTTAAGAAATTTAATTTCACCGGTTTCATAGTTGAATTCTGCATAGTCTTCAGCACGGTCAAAAATTGTTGCACCTTCAAGAGACCATGTAACACCATAGCCAAGACGAAGAGGTGTAACACCGCCCTGAACTGTTACTTTACCGCCAACAGCAACAGTTTCGGGAAGAGAATCCTTATTAACAATAAATGCACCGTTAGGAAGCACATTTGCATACCATTTATCAGAATTGGTTACAAGCACATGAACACTGTCTGTAGCAACAGCTACACCATACCGGTCGTAAAGTGTTGCAGTTATAACAGTATCAAGACTGTTAAGTCTTTCTTTCAATTTATCTGTAAGACTGTTTCCGACTGAACCTGTGCCGAGTGTTTTTGAAACAAGAGCAACAATGGAGTCAGTATCCATTCTGTCAAGGTCAACATCCTCACCGTAAAGAACATCTTCGAGAGTTTTAGCCAATGATTTACCGATAATCGGAATTGTCTTAACATCATTTTCAAGCCAAAGACGTACTGCTGCACCTTTGGATGAGTCATGACCTCTTACTAAGCCTGTCTGGTCAACTGATGCATTAAGAGGAGTATTACTCTCCCAAACAACATAGCCACCTTCAGGCATTGAGCAGTCAATAAGTCTATAACTTAATTGTAACTGTTCACTTTCCATAACTGACAACTGTTCAGTTACAGAATTGCCATTTGCGTCAGTAATGTCGATTTCGTGTGTCGCAGCAAAAGCATCAATGTTTGATACATTCAAACTGAAGCCGGGAGCGAGACACGACACCATGAGAGCTATTACAAGCAATACACTCTCAAAGCGAAGCATTTTCTTTTTCATAAAAGTATTTCCTCCTTCTGGGTGGTTAACAACAAAACAGATAACACTACCCATACTTTCATACAGTATAAATATACCATATTAATAAAAATATTTATTTCTAATTTAGAATAATGATTATTTTTATAAAAAAATTTCAAGGTGAATCGCATAAAAATTCACCTTGAAACATTAAATATTCAAATTAATCAATTGTAAAAATCATTGATGTATTTTTCTATATCAGCTTTTGAGCCTTTAAATGGTCCTGGAGTTTCCATTTTAAGTGAAACAGTTGCAGTAGCCGTTAATAAAGCTTCTTCCATTGAACTTATCTGACGTTCATTTATGTAAGCAGCAAAAGTAGTATCTCCTCTGCCTGTTCTTCCACTTAAGTTACGCGATTTAATAGGACACGTGTAAAGTTCTTCACCATTATAAACAAGAACTTCAGTATTATGAGTAATCATAATTTCTTTTGCGCCCCATGAGTGAAGAATTTTTGCAGCTTCAATTCTATCATCTGTGCCGGTGAGAATTTCCGCCTCTGCGGCATCAGTTTTAAGATATGTAATGTAAGGAAGAATTTCTTTTTTATCTTTCCAATCTTCAAAGTACATTGAGCCATCATCGTTTGCATGACGAAGGAAGCCCTGAACATCTACTGCAACCTTGCTCTTTGTTGCAGCATATTTAATCATATCAATGTCATAATCGCCATATATAAGACCTGCAAAGTGAAAAATATCGGCATCGTACGGTTCAATGTCTGCCTTTGTAAAAGCATCTCCTCTGCTTGTACACGAACATTCTCTGCGTTCTTTATCAGCAGTGAAGTAGATGTTCACCATATCAGTTGATTTCTCTGAAATAATGTTGATCACATGTTCTTTATCCAATGTAAACTGTGCAAGTCGGCCTAAGTCTTTTTCAGCCAATCTCGTCAGTGCAAGAACATTGTGTCCTAATGCGTGTGCAGATGCTGAAGAGTATATAACTGCACCGCCAACAATTTCGACTGTGTTTCCAAGATGGTCAGTGTTTCTGTCAACAGTTGTGTGTCCGATAATTAATGATCTGTAATTACTCATTTATTTCTCCTCCAATTTTTTAATAAATTCTTCTTTCAAATTATCATATATATTATTTTTCGCACAATTTAATTTCAGAATCAATTTTGATTTCATATAATCTTCTGTCATAAAATCGCCGGCAATAATATTAGCACGTTTAAGATACTTAGGATTACTTTCAACCGTTCTAATGATATCAGGAAAATATGGTCTTAATTTTTCATCAAGTTTTCTCGGTAATGCAATTCCGATTTCAGTTCCTAAATTCGGTGTTTGCTGAATTTGGAACCAATTAAGACCTGTTGATTTACCTAAGTCAAACAATTTAACCACTTCTTCAGCAAAACCTTTTGCTTTCAAACCGTTAATACGCTTGTCCCACGGAAAATCATATTCACAATTCACGCTGTAATCATATGATTTTTCAAAATTATAAAGGATATATCTTTTTCCTGATTTTCTGATATCTCCTACTGTAACATCATTGATATCATCGAAATCACAAAAAGCTAATTCAGATGGTTTTATATATTCTTCAAGCAGTTCATTCATGCGATTAACATCTACCTTGAAGTTAATTGTAAATGGACCGATTTTCTGCGGATAATACTCTCTTATATCAAAAATAAAAAATTCCGAATCGTTTTCTTCAAGCATTTTTTTCATTGTTTTTAGGTCATTTACAAACGATCCACCTTTTGTAATACCGTGGCATACAACTATTTCGCCTTTCTTATCTGTATCCAATCTAATACAAAAATGACGCATACCGTATTCATACTGCTTGTACATATTGCCATTCTGGCAGCACCCCATAAATTTCAATTCATAGCTACAAGCATTATGAGCACTCGGTATAACAACATCAATAATTTTCACATCATCTTTCAGATAAGACATCCAGCTCTTATACACACTCATATTTTCACCTATTATCCATAACAAACTTCAATTTTCTGCAACATAACTTTTTTGATTTCGTCAATAGCGACACGCATATAAATCTTCGGATCAAAAACGTCAGGATTCTGTGCCATGCCTAGTTTAATTCCCTCTGTATATGCCTGACGAAGTTCTGTAGCAAAATTAATTTTTGATATTCCTGCCTTAATACAATCTCTAAGCACCTCATCACTCAGACCTGATGCTCCGTGAAGTACAAGAGGAGTTGAGACTGCTGTGCGAATTTCTTCTATACGTCTGATATTAATTTTAGGAACACCTTTATAAACTCCGTGTGCAGTACCTACACCGATCGCAAGAGTGCTCACACCTGTCATTTCACAGAAATCAACAGCTTCGCATACTTTCGTATAACTTGCTTCAAGGTCTGTATCTCCCTCTTCTTTTCCGCCAATTGTGCCAAGTTCACCCTCAACAGAAACACCCATAGGAATAGCAAGATCCGCAACCTCTTTTGTTTTCATTACATTCTCATCAAAAGGCATTGAACTGCCGTCAAACATAACTGAAGAAAAACCACAATTAATACACTTTTCAGCTAATTCTTTACTACTTCCGTGATCAAGGTGCATTGCATAATCAACATTATCTCCGCCAATTGTCAATGAACGCATAATGGCAGGATAAACAGACATTCCGCCATAAGCAAGAGTCCTGGGAATAGTCTGTATAATCAAAGGTTTCCCCGTTTCCTTCATAACCTCTGCCGCAGCGATCGCCGATTCAAGATTATCAATATTGAATGCAGGCACAGCGTAACCTTCTTTTGAAGCTTTTTTCATTAACTTATAGCTTGATACACACGACATTTTTTCAACCTCCAATTTTTATTCGGATTTCATATTTTCAAATTTAACAGTCAAATCTATATCCGGCATCCTCAGACTCAAAGGATAACCGCTTTCAGAATCCTGTAAAAGTATAAATTTACTTTTTTCAGTATTACCTGTATATTTCCAATATCCGTTATCAAGTTTTTCACACGTTGTGGTATTTAAAACATCCTTCAATGCACCGGCAAGAGAAGTCGCAAAATCAGTTTGCGCCATTTGTTCAGGGTTCATTTCATATGAAACATCACCCATTTCAAAGGTACACTTTCCGTCTTCAACTGTCATTGTCAAACCGGAAATCAGTTGCGGTTTTCGAACAGTAATCACGCAATTAACAGCAGGATTATTTACAATTTCGCATTCAAACGTACACTTCTTATATGTAACAATGATATCACCGGAAAAATTCAGATCGGGTACAGGCGGTTTATCGTCTGACACACCTGAACAACCACTAAGTAACAAAAAGCACAACATAATAACGAATACTTTTTTCAAAAAAACACCTCAAATTCTTTTCTCAATTTCTGAAAGTGCAAAAGGCAGACAGTTTGCCACATCCACAGGAGTCATACCTGTCATTGAATATTTTTCAGCAGCAATATCACCTGCCAGACCGTGGATATATACTGCAAGCATTGAGGCTTTTTCAGGACTCATTCCAACTGCTACAAATGCAGCTATAACACCTGCAAGCAAATCACCACTACCACCCTTAGACATTCCGGGATTACCCGTTGTATTGACAAAAGGCGTTTTATCATGTGGTGATGCAACTACAGTGTTTGCGCCCTTAAGCACAAGAGTTACATTATATTTATGTGCAAAATCAACTGCCGTCTGTATACGGTCAGATTGTATCTGCTTAACAGTCTTTCCTGTCAGCCTACTCATTTCTCCGGGATGTGGCGTTAATATTATCGGCACTTTTGCAGCTTTCAATACATTTATATTGTGCGAAATTATGTTTATTCCATCCGCATCTATTATCAACGGAACATCAGCATTCCTGATAATTTCAGCCAACAATGAAGCAGTATCATTATTAACACCAAGGCCACATCCTACAAGTATAACAGATGCTTTTTTCATTGCATTTCTGATTTCGTTAAATGATTCTGCAGAAAAAGTCCCGGATTCATTATTTTTTACAGGCAACAGTAACGGAGAAGTTAATTTTGAAGAGATTGCAGGATAGGCACATTCAGGAAATGCTGCTGTTACAAGGCCCGCACCTCCAATTACTGCCCCTGTTGCAGCAAGAACGGCAGCACCTGCCATATTTTTACATCCGCATATTGACAAAACGTGTCCATAATCACCTTTATTAGAAATCGGGTTACGAATCGGAAAAACATCTCTGGCTGTGTCTTTGTTTATAGATACAAAAGCCGGCTCACCTGAAATACGCTCTTCATCTTCTGTAATTCCGATATTAACAACCTTTATCTCTCCGCAATATATGCTTCCCGGCAAAAGAACGTGACACGGCTTTGCGGAGCTCACAGCAATAGTAAAGTCAGCCTTAACAGCTATACCCATAATCTCCCCTGTGTCACTATTGATACCACCGGGAACATCAACAGAAACTTTTTTACAAGGCGAAGAATTAATATATCGGAAAAGTTCTGCATACACATCACTTACATCTCTTTCAAGACCAATTCCAAAAACCGCTTCAACAATTATATCACTGTTGAGCAGTGCGTCAAGTGATGAAGATTTGTTCGCATCAAACCTAATCATATTTATAGGCATCTGCTCAATACGCGAAAACATTTCTCTTGAATGTTCAGTATGTGGTGTACCTCCTGCAAGAATTATTGTAACACGACAACCGCATTCATAAAGCTTACGTGCAATTACAAAACCGTCGCCACCGTTATTTCCCCTGCCGCAGACAACTGTGACATTTTTTGAAATACCGTCAGTTATTCCGAATTTATCACGAATTGCCTTCGCACAAGCAGCACCGGCATTCTCCATAAGTCTCAGATAACTTGTTCCGTTTGAATTGGCCGCAGCTTCTGCCATTCTCATCTGCAAAGTAGTTAATACTTTCATAAACTACCTCCACAATTATAAAACTTTTTTCAGATAATTTCCTGTATATGAAGCTTTTACACACGCAACTTCTTCAGGCGTACCCTCTGCAACGACGAGTCCACCACCTGAACCGCCTTCAGGACCTAAATCGATAACATGGTCAGCACTTTTAATAACGTCAAGATTATGCTCAATCACAAGAACAGTATTTCCTTTATCAACGAGCTTCTGTAAAACATCTATTAATCTGTGAACATCAGCTGTATGCAAACCGGTTGTGGGTTCGTCGAGGATATAAATTGTTTTACCTGTTGCCATACGTGAAAGTTCTGTGGATAATTTCACTCTCTGTGCCTCACCACCTGAAAGTGTTGTGGCAGGTTGACCAATTTTGACGTAACCGAGACCAACATCATAAAGTGTCTGCAATTTTCTTTTGATTTTCGGAAGTGCTGAGAAAAATTCAAGTCCTTCCTCAACTGTCATTTCAAGAACTTCACTTATATTTTTGCCTTTATATCTGATTTCAAGAGTTTCTCGGTTATATCGTTGACCTTTACACACATCACAAGGCACATAAATGTCAGCAAGAAAGTGCATCTCTATCTTTACTATACCATCACCCTGACAAGCCTCACATCGTCCGCCTTTTACGTTAAACGAAAATCTGCTTGCAGTATATCCGTGTTTTTTTGAATCTACAGTAGATGCATAAAGTTCTCTTATATCATTAAAAACACCTGTATATGTTGCAGGATTTGAACGAGGAGTCCTTCCTATGGGAGATTGATCGATATCAATAACCTTATCTAGGTTTTCGATTCCCTCAATATAGTCATGCTTACCTGCAAATTTCTTTGCTCCGTTAAGTTCATTAGCCAGTTTTTTATAGAGAATTTCATTTACAAGCGAAGATTTACCTGAGCCTGAAACGCCTGTAACACATACAAATTTTCCGAGAGGAATTTCCACATCAATATTCTGTAGATTATTCTGTGATGCACCTTTAATTTTTAAGAATTTACCGTTACCTTTTCTTCTTGATTCAGGAATACATATTTTCTTTTTACCGCTTAAATACTGCCCTGTGATTGAATCTTCACATCTGAGAAGTTCATTATATTCACCTGCAAAAACAACATTACCGCCGTGTATGCCGGCACCGGGACCAATATCCAAAATGTAATCGGCCTGTTCCATTGTTTCTTCATCATGTTCAACAACAATAAGTGTATTACCTAAATCACGCAGTTGCTTCAGAGTAGCAAGAAGTTTGTCGTTATCTCTTTGATGAAGACCTATACTCGGTTCATCAAGAACATATAAAACACCTGTAAGTGACGAGCCTATCTGTGTTGCAAGACGTATTCTCTGACTTTCACCGCCTGAAAGTGTGCCTGACTGACGTGAAAGAGTAAGGTATGAAAGTCCTACAGAATTAAGAAAAGTAAGTCTGTCTTTAATTTCTTTTATAACAAGTGTTGCGATTGATTTATCACGTTCACTTAACTCAAGTCCATCTATAAATTCAATAGCTTCAACAATGGTTTTACGTGAAAATTCATCAATATTTATTCCGCCAACAGTAACTGAAAGGGACTCTTTCTTAAGCCTTGCACCGCCACAATCGGGACAGACGCTATCATCCATATACTGTTCAATATCGTTTCGTGACCACTCACTGGTGGTGCTTTCATATCTCCTCTGAAGGTTGTTTATGATACCTTCAAAATCTGTAAAATAAGAGCCGGTGCCGTACTCGTTTTTACGTGTCATTTTTATCTTTTCACCGTTAGTGCCGAAAAGCAGAGCATTCAATCCGTCAGCAGGAATGTCTTTTACAGGTGTATCAAGCGTGAAACCATATTTTTTAGCTATTCCTTCATAGTACATTTCTGCGATAGTGCCTTTGTCAGCGTTGCTCCACCCTGTACCTTTGATTGCACCGCCTTTTATGGAAAGCGTTTTATCAGGAATTATCAGGTCGGGATTGATTTTCTTTGAAACGCCAAGACCTGAACAATTCGGGCACGCGCCGAAAGGATTGTTGAAAGAAAACATTCTCGGTGAAAGTTCATCAATTGAACTGCCGTGTTCAGGGCAGGCAAAATTCTGAGAAAAAAGTAATTCTTCTCCGTCGATAACATCAACAAGAATAATGCCTTCGGCTAAATGCGATGCAGTTTCAATTGAATCTGCAAGACGTGTTTTTATGTCTTCTTTCATCACAAGTCTGTCAACAATAACGTCAATATTGTGCTTTTTATTTTTTTCAAGTTTTATTTCTTCGGAAAGGTCATAAATTATGCCATCAACTCTAACTCGCACAAAACCTGATTTTCTTGCACTTTCAAGTTCTTTGACATGTTCGCCTTTTCTACCTCTTATAATCGGTGCCATTATCTGAATTTTTGTACCTTCAGATAAGCCCATAACCTTGTCCACAATCTGATCAACTGTCTGTTTTGATATTTCTTTACCGCAGACAGGACAATGAGGTACACCGATTCTTGCATATAACAAACGCAGATAATCATAAATTTCAGTCACTGTACCGACAGTTGAACGAGGATTTTTTGAGGTTGTTTTCTGATCAATGGAAATTGCCGGAGACAAGCCTTCAATGTAATCAACATTGGGCTTTTCCATCTGACCCAAAAACTGCCTTGCATAGGATGACAATGATTCAACATATCTTCTCTGTCCTTCTGCATAAATTGTGTCAAAAGCAAGTGAAGATTTACCTGATCCTGAAAGGCCTGTGAAAACAATCAGTTTATCTCTTGGCAATTCTATATCAATATTTTTCAAGTTATGCTCTTTTGCACCTTTAATAACAATTTTCTTCTGCAATTTATTTACCCTGCCTTAATTTTTCAATTCTATCACGCAATGCCGCTGCATGTTCAAATTCAAGAATTTTTGCTGCTGCTTTCATTTCACGTGTCAGACGTTCAATAAGTTCCTCACGTTCTTTTTTACTCATACGTTTCGGCGACTTATCAGTTTTATTTTCTTTGCTTGAAATTTCAATAACATCACGTATATTTTTTCTGATTGTTGTGGGAACAATGTTATTTTCTTCATTATATTTCATCTGCTTATCACGTCTGCGATAAGTTTCTTTTATTGCTCTTTCCATTGAAGGAGTAACGAAATCGGCGTACATAATTACCTGACCGTTTGAGTTTCTTGCAGCTCTGCCTATTGTCTGGATAAGTGAAGTTTCTGAACGCAAGAAGCCTTCTTTATCAGCATCAAGAATTGCCACAAGTGACACTTCAGGAATATCAAGACCTTCACGCAAAAGGTTAATTCCAACAAGCACGTCAAACTCACCCATACGCAAATCTCTGATAATTTCCATACGTTCAATCGTGTCAACATCATAGTGCATATATCTGACTTTTATCGAAAGATTCTCAAGATAATCAGTCAGATCTTCCGCCATTTTTTTAGTAAGAGTTGTAACGAGTGTTCTTTCACCACGCTCAGTTCTCAGATTGATTTCTGATACTAAATCATCAATCTGACCTTCGATAGGTCTTACCGAAATTTCAGGGTCAAGCAATCCTGTCGGTCTGATAACCTGTTCTGCAATGTGTAGACTTTTTTCTTTTTCAAACTGACCAGGTGTTGCACTTACAAAAATTTTCTGACCAATTTTTGAATAGAATTCATCAAACATAAGCGGTCTGTTATCAAATGCCGACGGCAAACGGAAACCGTATTCCACAAGGCTTTCTTTTCTCGCTCTGTCACCTGCATACATTCCTCTTACCTGAGGCAGCATAACGTGGGATTCATCAACAAACAAGAGAAAATCATCTGGAAAATAGTCAAGCAAAGTGTTAGGTGTTGAACCCGGTTTTCTGCCAGACATTACGCGTGAATAGTTTTCAATACCTTTGCAGAAACCTGTTTCACGCAACATTTCAATATCATATTCTGTTCTCTGTTTTATTCTCTGAGCCTCAAGAAGCTTTCCATCTGCCTCAAATTCAGCATAGCGCTGTACCATTTCTTCATTTATATCTTTTATTGCCTCTTCCAGACGATCTCTTGAAACAACGTAGTGAGATGCAGGATAAATCGCAACGTGAGAAAGTGATGAAATTACATTACCTGTCAAGGCATTCACTTCACATATTCTGTCAATTTCATCGCCGAAAAATTCAACCCTTATTGCTTTGTCGTTTGAATAAACAGGATATATTTCCACAACATCGCCACGTACACGGAATTTGTTACGGATAAAATTAACGTCGTTTCTTTCATACTGAAGTTCAACAAGTTTATCGATTAAATCATCACGGTTTTTCTCCATGCCACACCGTAGTGATATAACCATATTTCTGTAATCAATAGGGTCACCTAAAGTGTAAATACAAGAAACACTTGCAACGATTATAACATCGCGTCTTTCGCTTAAAGCAGCAGTTGCAGAGTGACGGAGTTTTTCAATTTCATCATTAATCGATGAATCTTTTTCAATATAAGTGTCTGTTGAAGGCACATAAGCCTCCGGCTGATAATAATCGTAATATGATACAAAATATTCTACGGCGTTATTCGGAAAAAATTCTCTGAATTCGGAACAAAGCTGTGCTGCAAGAGTTTTGTTATGAGCTAGTACAAGAGTAGGCCTGTTCACTTCTGCAATTACATTTGCCATTGTAAATGTTTTACCTGAACCTGTAACACCAAGGAGTGTCTGCTCATTATAGCCTTTATTCAGTCCGTCAACTAACTCTCTGATTGCCTGCGGCTGGTCTCCTGTAGGCTTATATGATGAATGTAATTCAAAGCGTTCCAAAATAACACCTCCATTCTTCTGCATACATAAATAATTATAAATGATTTATTATTATTTGTAAATAGTTTAAGAACAAACGTTTACTGTTTATACAAAAAAATTAACCGACTGATAACAGTCGGTTAACCACTGATTTAAATAGTAACTTTAATTGTTTTTATTTCCCATGGTCTGAAACTGATTTCATTTCCTGCAATACAAGAAATTTCCTTACCGAGTAAATCGGAAACTTTCATATCTTTGCCTGTAATCATACTGAAATCAACATTTGCTGGTTTATCGGAATAATTACAGAATCTTGCATAAATCACACCGTCTTCAGGGTAAATTGTTGTAAGAATAACATCAGACTCCTTGCTATCAAAATCTGCAATTTTATATTCAGTTAAATCCCCTTCACCTTTGTCAAGTTTAAATATCTGAGGCAGATATGTATAAGACATTGCAGTTTTATGTAAATCAGCATCGGAAATTGATTCATCAAGAGGCATAATTGAAAATTCATCATCAAAAATGCCATCAAGCATCTTCGTACCGCACATATATGAATTAGCATAAACAAGAGGAATTTCAAGTCTGTTGCCTTTAACGAGTGAACCCATACAACCACGGTTAATTACTGCCACACCCTGCTTTTTATCACGCAGTGCAAGCCAATAAACACCTTGCATATATGTTACACTGCTGAATGATTCTTCTGCCGAAACTTCAACATCATAACGGATGTCATCTTCAGGATACCAGTAACTTTCATTTTTGCGTACTGCACCATTCCAGTCTGAAATAGCAAAGGGCAAATCCCTGACCATTCTGCGGTCATTTTCAACACATACATTCATTATAAAATTAAGTTTTTCTTCATGTCTGTGACCGTCAATAGTAAGTGATTTTTTGAGTCCTTCAGCAATTCCTGTACGACCGATTTTCTGATTATGCACTTCAAAATTAACTTTACAATCAATTCGCATCTGCTCACCGTTAAATCGCATCTCAAAAGTATACGGCACGCTGCCAATATTACCTTTCTGTATTGCAACAGCATAATGAGAATAAATTTCAACATTCCATTTACCTTCTGATTTGCAATTTTCATCATCTATGCAAGCAGTGAACAATTCTCCTTCACCATTGTCAAAAAGACGTAGTGAATTATTAATTTTTTCGATGTACGAAATGCCGTCATCGGTAAGTTTTGCTTTAAAAACAGGTGTAATAAGTTCGCCTGTTTCTTCGTTCCAACTGAAATTATGTTTGCTTGCACATTCACCTTTAAGTATAGCAAATCTCTTTACAGTAAAAGCAGGCAATTTAACGTGTACAGAAAGTGTTTTCACATTATTATTTTCTGTGATAACACTTTCAATTTCTTCGTCGCCATCGTAAACTGCATAACTTTCTGCCACATCAATATCAATCCATTCGTCGATATCAAATGAATTTGAGTTAACAACAAGAAGTGACTCATTATCTTTATCAGCGAAACGTTCAAAAAGTGTTTTAGATGATTTTTCAATATTATCTTCTGAAAGTTTAAGTGAATCAGGAATAAAACGTCTCGCAAGGTCAAGAAGACCGCAGATAGTAACATCGTGGTGCTGTGCAACAAGCGCATATTTCCATGCCTGTTCAAGATTTTCCTGAAGAGAAACGCCACCAAGCATAACTGCAACTGCGTTGAGTTTTTCTGCCTGAACTGCTGCAACTTCAGATGCACGGCAACCGTTGAAAATTTCATTACCGCAATAACCCCACGGCATCTGCACGTGGAAATCATTATCATTCGTTCTTATTTCTTCTTTAGCCTCACCATAAAGTTCAGGAATCTCCTCAAGCAAAACATAGTGATAATTATCTTTTGTTTCGATATATTCGGTAATATCCTGCACGTGCTGAGTAAGGTCGTCATATCTTGATGCAAGAAGCGGAGAAATATGTTCAAATTTCTTTTCAAAATCTTCAAGACACCAATAGCAACCCTCCCTCGGCCAACGTGACATAATCCAGTTATCAACAGTAGTACAGTTAAAACCTCTGCCCTGCTCATCATAAGTGGGTACTGCAGGAATTTCAGTTAAATCTTTACCTATCCAATGTCCCCAGGACAAATCAAAAGTTTTTGTATAACCGTATCCCATAACATGAGAACGAAGAATTGCAGCATCATATCCGCAGAGTTTTGCTAACTGCGGTGTCTGGTTATTAAGCGCAAATTCAGAAATTGCATATACATTTGGTGTCTGACCAAAATATTTAAGATTTGTTTTTATTGCATAAGTCAACTGTCGTACATTTGATTCTTCCGAAACAAACAAAGACAATGGTTGTCCATAAGTAGTAGCACCGAGACCTACTCTGTCAGGGTATTTTTCAAGCAGATATGAAATGAGTTCTATAATTTCGGGGTCAACCTTTGAGTATTCATCAAAGGTAAAAGATTCATAGTCAAGACCAATCTTAAGTTTAGGATATTTTTCCATCCATTCAACAAGTTCTTTAAGGCGGGGTTTTACATCATTGCCCCAAAGAACAAATCCACCGTGGTCGTAAGTTAAAATGTACAAAGGTTTCTTTTCCATTTTTCCCCCTCCTTTGCTGTCAGTATATCACCGCGAAGGCTATAAAGTCAAGAAAAAATACTGCAGAAAAGTCTCTGCAGTATGCCGTGTTAATTATTTGAAAAATC
The DNA here is from genome assembly GCA_045632485.1 of Acutalibacteraceae bacterium. GTDB lineage: Bacteria > Bacillota > Clostridia > Oscillospirales > Acutalibacteraceae > SIG575. The sequence continues at coordinate 19,778 of JAZQWT010000119.1, read as the reverse complement.
CTGCTTTTTTATACCGAAAATCATTCTCAGTAAACCACCTAAAACTTTTGGATTTTTAAAAACAATTACCTTCATACTGCAACCTCCGATTAGTTTTTATATATTGCAATACCGATAAGTATTACCGATATAGCAATAACAGCCACAAGAAATGATGTTGGAAAACAACTTGCAATAAGCAAACCTATCCCAAAAGAAATAAGTATTATACCTAAAGCGCAATTTCTGCGTCGTCTCACATAATCACCCCTGATGCACTGCTATTTTTATTATATTCAACACAGAAATAAATGTGAAAAAGCCGTCAAAGCGATATGCTTAAACGGCTTTTTGTTATAATTCCCACTCTTTCAAATCTTTCACTTCATTATACATTGCAATATAATTTTCGTGACGTGACTTATGAATTTTACTCTCATTCACAGCCTGGATAATTCTGCATCCTTTATCGTAAGTGTGAGAACAGGTTGAAAATTTACAGGTACCCAGATAATCTTCAAATTCTCTGAAGCAGAAAGGAAGTTCATCCTTAAGTATTTTCTCTGCATTCTGAAAATCTATTGAAGAAAAGCCGGGTGTATCTGCAATATATCCACCACAAACTTTGAAAAGTTCAATATGCCTTGTTGTGTGTCTGCCTCTACCTAATTTATCGCTGATTTCACCGGTTTGCAAAGAAAGAGACTTATCAACTGAATTAAGAAGTGACGACTTGCCCACACCTGTATTACCAGCAAAAGCACTGATGTGACCTTCAATAAGTTCTTTGATTCTGTCAGTACCCTCTCCTGTTTCAGCAGAAGTAATAACTGTTTCAAAGCCTGCAGTTTTATAAATTTCTTCAAGTGATGATGAATCTCCCAGGTCAGTTTTTGTTATAACAACAACAGGTTCAATATTATTTTTTTCAGCAATTGCAATAAGTTTATCAATAACAAGAGTATTGGGTTTTGGTTCACAGATTGAAGTTACCACAAACAATCTGTCAATATTTGCAATCGGAGGTCTGACAAGAACATTTCTTCTGGGAAGAATTTCATCAATAGTGTTCTCGGCACCATCATTTATAGTAAATTTCACTCTGTCTCCTGGCAAAGGAGAGATTTTATTCTTTCTGAAAATCCCTCTTGCCTTGCATTCGTATATGACATCAGCGACTTCTATATAATAGAAGCCGCCGATTCCTTTTATAATTGTTCCTTCAAGTTGTTGCAATAAAGTCAACCCCTAAAACTCAATATAAAGCACTATAATCAATAGTACCTGTATAGTCGCGTGCATTAGTAACAGTTGGTGGTGTTACTGTAAAATCTACGATGCAACTAAAATAGAGATTATCATTTACATAAACTTCAACAATATCGGATTTTCCGACGCCTGTTACTGAGTTAGTGTAAGTATTTCCGTAAAAATTGGTTGAAGCTACTGTGTGAACAGTATTACCATTCAATTTATAAACAACTGAGCCACTGCCTGAAGTCGGAAGAACAATCGTGATATCACGTGTTGTTGCTTTTTGTCCAAGACTTATAACAACCGAAACAGAAGAACCTTCTTCCACCTCACTGCCGACCACGGGATTACATCTGATAATATATCCTTCAGGAACTGTCATACTGCCTTCTGAAGTAGAGTTTGTATCTAAAACCAAACCAACAGATTCAAGCTCAAGTTTTGCCATTTCAAGGGACATTGTTGTAATATCCGGAACTTTAACTTTTGCACCATCTTTGCTGCAAACAAAAATTGTGATTTTTTCACCTTTTTTCACAGCAGAACCGGCTTCAGGTTCAGTTCTGATTACTTTTCCGTCTTCTACAGTCTCACTTAATTCTTTAACTTCAACATAAGTAAGTCCCATAGCGTTAAGACTTTCTCTTACATCAAATAAATCAGAATCAGCAAAATCAGGAAGCATTTGCTCTTCAACTTCAACTGCAACAGTAAGTAAAATCTTCTCACTGGGCTTCACTTTTGTTCCTGCCTTAGGTGTCTGATCAAGAACCTCACCTTCTTCTGCAGAATCAAGTTGAACTTCTTCTATTTCAAATGTGAACTTTTCATATTTCTTTTCACCTTTAATTTCATCGAAATAATTCATACCAATAAAATCAGGTACAGGTGATTTAATAGCAATCAGGTCTGTAATTTCAGGTTTAAAGAAAACATACGCTGCAGCCAATAAAAGTACAACAAGTATACCGGAAAGGATACCCACAATAACGGGAAGCGGAGATTTTTTCTTTTTAACTTTCGGATGTGGCAAACGCATTTCATCAGCATTGGGAACCGGAGTGTTCTCTGAAACAGAAGAGAAACCGGTAAAAGTTTTAACTTCTTCAGCTGTTACAAATTTTGTGGGTGTATCATCAACAAAATATGAATAATCAAAAACTACTGCGGGATTACGTTTATATTCTTCGATATCCAGAAGCATCTCAGCAGCCGTCTGATAACGATCTTTAAGATTTTTCTGCATAGCACGCATGGTAATCTGTTCAAGACCTGTAGGAACATCTTCATTAATCGAACTGGGCGGTGTAGCATCAGCATTAACCTGCATAAGAGCAACTGAAATAGCATTATCACTCTGGAAAGGCAGCTGACCTGTAAGCATCTCATACATAAGAACACCCACAGAATATATATCAGTCTTTTCATCAGTAGTTTCACCGCGAGCCTGTTCGGGACTGACATAATGTACAGAACCGATAGCAGATTCAGTCATTGTACGGGTCTCACTTCTGCTGAAGCGGGCAATACCAAAATCAGTAACTTTGATATTACCGTTCTGAAGTAAAATAATATTCTGAGGTTTAACATCACGATGTACAATACCTTTATCATGAGCATGCTGTAATGCACGAAGAATCTGAGTAGTGAAATGAACAACCTCTTTGCAATTAATAACTTTTTGCTGTTCAATATATTCTTTAAGAGTTATGCCTTCAACATATTCCATTACAATATACTGTAATCTGTCTCCAAAACTTACATCAAACACCTTAACTATGTTCGGATGAGAAAGCACAGCAATAGCTTTAGATTCGTTTTTGAATCTGCGGCGAAACTCTTCATTCGCTAAAAATTCTTCTTTAAGAATTTTCACTGCAACAATTCTGTCATCAATATTATCATAAGCTTTATAGACAACAGCCATACCGCCTACACCAATTATTTCACGAATTTCGTATCTGCCATCAATTCGTTTTCCAACATAACTATCCATATCTAAATCTCCTTATGTATAGATTTTTAATAAGAAGCAATAACTACTGTAATATTATCCTTACCGCCATTTTTGTTTGCCTCATTAATAAGTTTTTCTGTTGTATCAGAATCAATATTTTCAAAAATGGTTTTAATATCTTGTATCTCAACACAGTTTGAAAAGCCATCAGTACACAGAAGCAAAATATCATCCTTTTTGAAATCTACAGAATTAAAATCAACATTGATTCTGTCTGTTACACCAAGTGCACGTGTAATATAATTTTTTATCGGATGATTTTTGGCTTCTTCAGCAGTAATTTCACCTCTGTCAAGCATCTCCTGAACTATTGAGTGATCAACTGTTATCTGTCTGACATTATCATTTATTATATAAGCTCTGCTATCACCTGCATGAGAAACAAAAACTTCATCTTCTCTTACAATTGCAGCGACAACAGTAGTGCCCATACCCATCAAAGACTCATCTTCTCGTGCAAGATCAAATATTTTGATATTTGCAAAATTAATTGCTGATTCAAGCAAATTTGATACTGATAACGGTTTCATTTTGTGATTATAATTAGCAGTTATTCTTTCTGCAATCAACTCAACAGCCATCTTGCTTGCAATATCTCCACCGGAAGCACCGCCCATTCCGTCACATACGACAGCCCAGACATCACCATCGGGAAATTTTCCTGTCATAAAGAAATCCTGATTTGAAGAGCGCACAAGGCCTATATTCGTTTGTCCGTAAATTTCCAAATCATTCTCCTCCTTGTGTACTGATATGTTTTTTGCGAAGCTGACCACAGGAAGCCTCAATATCTTTACCGAGAGTCCTTCTTACAGTAACATTAATAGAATTCTTCTCAAGAATAGATACAAATTTCTTTAATCTGTTATCATCACTTTTTATAAAATTGTTTTCTCTTACATTATTTACAGGGATAAGGTTAACGTGACATAACATTCCTTTAAGTAATTGTGACAACTCATATGCACATTCATCAGAATCATTAACACCTGAAATCATTGAATATTCAAACGATATGCGTCGTGATGTCTTATTTATATAATCTCTGCAAGCTTTTATAAGCTCATTGACATTGTATTTCTTATTAACAGGCATAAGCTCTGAACGGATTTTATCGTTAGGTGCATGTAAAGAAACAGACAAAGTCAACTGCAGATTAAGATCCATCAATTCATATATCTTAGGCACAATACCGCAGGTTGACAAAGATATGTTTCGCATAGAAAGATTTAAACCTTCATCACAATTCGCAAGAAAAAGGAATTTTTTTACATTTTCAAAATTGTCAAAAGGTTCTCCCATTCCCATTAAAACAACATGAGAAACACGGATATTCTCATCATTCTGAGCCAAATGAATCTGAGAAAGAATCTCAGAAGCAGATAAATCTCTTATTACGCCTCCAAGCGTTGATGCACAGAATTTACATCCCATACGGCATCCGACCTGTGTTGAAACACAAAGAGAATAACCGTATTTGTATTTCATAAGAACACTCTCTATGTATTCACCGTCATAAAGCCTGAACAGATATTTTATAGTTCCGTCCTCTTTTGAAACACGTTTTGTCTCAATTTCGCAGGATTTTATCATAAACCGGTCGTCGAGAGTTTCTCTTAATTGCTTTGATAAGTTTGACATTTCATCGAAAGAAGATACCCCTTTCTGATGAAGCCATGAAAAAACCTGATTTGTCCTGAAACGAGGTAACTTGATTTCTTCAAGAGCAAGCGATAATTCATCTTTTGTCATTGATTTTATATCGATCTTACTCAAATCTTCTCCTCTTTTCTTTGAAACTTAGCTATAAAGAATCCATCACTATCATTTTTAGCGGGCAAAACTGTCAACATTTTATCGTCAACGCTGCCGTATAAATCAGAATTCTGTATATCACATAAAATAAAATCTTTATTCTCCGACAAAAAGCGTCGACAAACATCAACATTTTCTTTCGGATTAAGACTGCATGTTGAAAAAACAAGAATCCCTTGTTTTTTCACATATCTTGCGGTTATACATAATATAAGATACTGCAAATTGTGTAATTTGTCAATATCCTCAGCGGATTTATATTTAATTTCAGGCTTTCTTCTTATTATTCCCAGCCCGGAACAAGGCACATCACACAGAACTTTGTCATACTTAAGAAATTTTTCATTAAAAACTGAAGCATCGGAAACTTCTGTCTTTATTGATTTGATTCCGAGCCTTCGGGCACCACTTTCTATTAACTTTACCCTCGAAGGATAGATGTCACAGGAAGTCACTGTGCCTGAGTCATTCATATACTGACTAATTGTGAAAGATTTACCGCCGGGAGCAGAACATACATCCAGTACATCATCACCCGGTACAGCCCCAAGCGTTTTACAACATAACTGTGATGATAGATCCTGCACATGAAACAACCCGTTTTTAAAACATTCAAGATTTTCAATTGAACCCTGTTTTTTAAGAACAAGTGCATTTTCAATACAAGAACACTTTTCAGCTGTTACACCTTCTGCTTCAAGTAAACCAACAAGTTCATCAGCTGTAGTTTTTAAAGTGTTTACTCTTATATACACAGGCACTTCACCAATAGACATTGACAAAATCTCTTCTGTATTTTCTCTGCCATATTCTTTCATCCACATATCTATAAGCCACTGGGGACAAGAATATTTAACAGATAAATAATTTTCACCATTCTGTTCAGGTAACACAATGCCGTTTTTTGACACGTTACGAAGAACGGCGTTCACAAGTCCTGATGCAAATGCTGATTTATTGGATTTTGTAAGATTTACACTTTCATTAATAGCTGCAGATGCAGGCACTTTATCCATAAACAAAATCTGATAAGCACCTAATCTCAAAATTATAAGGACTTCAGGCTTGAGTTTCTTTATAGGATGCTTAAGATATTGAGACAAATTATAGTCAAGAGTAATCTGTCTTTCACAAACTCCGTAAACTAATGCACTTATAAAAGCTTTATCACGAGGATCCATATTATCTTTTTGTAAATATGTATCGAGCGTCAGATTAGAGTATGCATTTGATACGTGTATCTTCAGCAATATTTCAAATGCTTTCTGACGCGGTGAATTCTTAATACCCATTATTTTCTTCTGCCTCTGCCAAACATAATTATAAATCTTAAAAGGTTTGCAAGTGAGGTTGCCAACGCTGCCACATATGTCATTGCTGCAGCGGAAAGCACTTTTCTTGCGCCAGATATTTCTTCTTCACTTAAAATATTTATTTGTGAAATAACCGCTACTGCCCTTTTACTTGCATTAAACTCAACAGGAAGCGTTATAAACTGAAAAACAGCAATAAGTGAATATAACGCCAGACCTACATTGATAAGAATATCGCTACCTAAAAACAAGCCGATAAAAGCAATGGGAATACCAAGAGTTGAACCGATATTACAAACAGGTATAATTGCATTTCTCAGTTTAATCGGTGAATAACCCTCTGCGTGTTGCGCTGCGTGACCCGCCTCGTGACAAGCAACACCGATAGCAGCAACCGAACAGGAATTATACACTCCGTCGGACAATCTTATAACATTTGTTCTGGGGTCAAAATGGTCGCTTAATCTGCCTGACGCATGTTCAATACGCACATCATGTATGCCATAATAAGAAAGCACCTGCTGTGCCGCCATTGCACCCGTAATTCTGCGTGAAGACAAAATGCGTGAGTATTTATTGAAATTATTTTTAACTTTAATCTGTGCACCGATAGCAAAAAGCAAAGCGGGACCAACAATCACTAAATATAACCAATAACTTTCAAGATAATACCACACAAAAATCACCTACCCGATAATTTTACCTTTTTCAAGTTTATTCCCTGACAAATATGCAACAATATCCATTTGCTTTTTACCGTCAGGCTGTAATATTTTAATAGAAATTCCATTACCATCACCACAGGCTATAACAATTTTTTTGTTGTTATCAACAATTTCACCTGCGGTACCATTTACTTTTTCAACATATTCTGCTTCAAAAATTTTGAACTTCACTCCATCAATAAAAGTAACAGCAATGGGCCATGGATTAAGACCTCTGATTTTATTGTAAACCGATAAAGCTGTATCATTCCAGTTAATTTCTGATAATTCTTTACTCAACAAAGGAGCATAGGTTGATTCTTCATCATTCTGCGGTGTACACTTCATCGTGCCGTTTTCTAACTGTAAAAGAGTTTCTTCAAGCACTTCTGCACCTACAAATGACAATCTGTCATACAGTTGACCCGATGTTTCATTAAAATCAATTTTTACTTCTTTTTTGAGAATCATATCTCCTGTATCAAGACCTTCGTTCATCATCATTGATGTAACGCCTGCATATTCATCTCCGTTAATCACTGACCACTGAATTGGTGCAGCACCGCGAAGTTTCGGAAGTAAGGAGCCGTGAATGTTGATACAACCGTACTTTGGAAAATCGAGAATTTCTTTAGGTAAAATTTTACCGTAAGCTACAACTACTATCAATTCCGGTTTAAGGTTTCTGATAATTTCAAGTGCAGTACCATCTCTCATTTTTTCAGGCTGGTAAACTTCAATACCGTGTTTAAGTGCACAAACTTTTACTTCAGGTGGTGTAATTATGCGTTTTCTGCCAACAGGTTTGTCAGGCTGAGTGAAAACACCAACAACATCATGTCCGCATTTAACAAGCTTTTCAAGGCACGGCACTGCAAAATCAGGTGTACCCATAAAAACTACTCTCATTATTAACCCTCCGATGATTCAACAAGTTTATCAATATACAGAATTCCGTCGAGATGGTCAATTTCGTGACAGAATGCTTTTGCCTTGAGTTCTGAACCTTTATGAATATACCATTTTCCGTTTCTATCCTGTGCCTTAACCTTAACAGTCATAGGACGTGAAGTTGTTCCCGACTGACCGGGTAAGGAAAGACATCCCTCAGGAGTTACCTGAACTTCTTCTGAAACTTCAATAATTTCAGGGTTTACAAGTTCCATAACACCCTCTCCCACATCAATAACAACAACTCTTTTAAGAACACCAACCTGAACTGCCGCAAGACCAACGCCATCAGCATTTCTCATAGTTTGTATCATATCATCGATAAGTGTTGCGAGTTTGCTGTCAAATTTATCAACCACTCTGCTTTTTTTACGGAGCACAGGGTCACCATATTTTACAATATTTCTTAATGCCATTTTATTTTCCACCATTCTATATCAAAGTTTCCGGGTTTATGTCTGCATAAACCGTAACATCATATTTTTTAAATTTATTATCAAAATCATCAAGAAGTTCATTTATCATACTTCTGAACGATTTTGAATTGTGGCATTTAAGTATCAGTCTGTATCTGTATTTATTGCTGACTTTTGCCACACGCAAAGGCACCGGTCCGAGAACAATCATCTGTTCGGAACTGAATTTACCTTCTGTTTTCTCTTTTAAAAGTTGCAGAAAAGCACGCGAGGACTGGGCAACATTCGCTTCTTTTTCACCTGTAAAGCCAACTACACAAAGGTCACAATACGGCGGATATACCATCATTTTCCGAATTTTAATTTCAAAATTATAAAATGAATCATAGTCCTGATTTGCAGCAAAATTAATAATTTCATTTTCAGGAGAAAAGGTCTGAATAATTGCTTTACCGGCAAAATTTCCTCTGCCTGAACGTCCTATAACCTGAGTCAGAAGTGAGAAAGTACGTTCACTACTCCTAAAATCATCGCTATATAACTGCATATCCGCACAAATAATACCAACGAGAGTTACATTCTCAAAGTCAAGACCTTTTGCCACCATCTGTGTGCCTATCATTATGTCATATTCACCTTTTGAAAATTTGTCGAAATTTTCTTCATAGGCAAATCTTGACATTGTGGAGTCTGCATCCATTCGCAAAATCTTTGCATCAGGCAGTAAAAACTGCAATTCCTGTTCAATTTTTTGCGTACCAACACCATTGAAACGTAATTCATCGCTACCGCAACTGTTACAGACAATCTTACTGTCTGTACTATGACCGCAGTAGTGACACATCAGTTTTCCGTTTGCTGAATGATATGTCATTGAAATACTACAATTTGGGCAGGTTACAACTTCACCGCATTTTTTACAAGCTACAAAAGTGTTAAAACCGCGTCTATTAAGCAAAATAATAGACTGGTGTCCGTTTTTAAAATTAGTTTCAAGTTCTTCTGCAAGACGAGGAGAAATTATTGTTTTTTCACCAAATTTTGTTACATCATTAAGGTTAACCTTAATAACTTCCGGAAGTATAGCATTACCATATCGTTCGTCAAGAGTAAAAAGCTTATACCTGTTATTCTTTGCATTTGCAAACGATTCAATGCTTGGTGTTGCAGAAGCGAGAAGAAGCAACGCATTATTATTTGCACATCTGAATTTCGCCACATCACGGGCATGAAATCTGGGATTACTCTCTGATTTATAAGTATGCTCCTGCTCTTCATCAATAATTATAAGACCAAGATTCTCAAGCGGAGCAAACACCGCGGAGCGAGTTCCTATCGCAATAGTTGCCTCTTTATTCTTCACTCTCTTATATTCATCAGTTCTTTCGCCCATTGAAAGACCGCTGTGAAACACGGCAATTTTCTTGCCATATCTGTTTTTAAAAATCCTTATCATCTGCGGAGTCAGTGAAATTTCAGGCACCATAAGAATAACACCTTTGTCACTTTCCACAGCTTCATCAATAAGCTTTAAAAACACCTGAGTTTTACCGCTGCCTGTAACGCCGTAAAGAAGTGCCGCATTACTCTTTTCTTCATATAGCAGATTTTTAAGCCCATTAAAAGCCAATAGCTGCTTTTCAGACAGAATTATATCGCTCTTCTGTTCGACGTCCGCCGTAAAAGGTGTTCTGTAAACTTCCAGTTCATAAATTTCGGCAATCCCTTTAACAACAAGTGCGTTTACAACTGCTGAAGTCACACCTGTGTAATAGCAAACCTCTTTAACAGAAGCAGCACCTACTTCTTTAAGCAAATCAAACACTTGTTGTTGTTTTTTAGACAAGGACACGTCGGTTTCATAAGAAACAAGACGCACCATTTTCTGCATATTATCGCCTATTCTTCTTGAAGCATCGAAATTCCTGAACAGGATCCCCTTGTCATAAAGCAATTTTAAAGCTTCATTGTCTTCTTGGAGATTCAGTTGTTTGCAGATTTTCTCTTTTTCAACAAAACCTCTTTTTTTTGATTTTAAAAGCTCAATAATCTTAATTTCTTCTTCAGTTAATTCATTTTCATCATAAACTGATTCAAGATTAAATGAATAAGAAACAGTAGTTTTATAATTGATTCCCGTAGGAAGCATTGCTTTTACGGCGTCGTAAACAGTGCAGAAAGTACGCTCTTTAAGCCACAATGCCAAAGAAACCATTTCTTCCGTCAGCACCGGTTCGCTGTCAACTACACGCATTACTGATTTCACTCTGCCCCTGACAGAAGGTTTTACATCAGTTACTTCAGTAACTATTGCCATTTTAGGTTTGTTAGATGCGCCGAATGGCACCAACACACGTGTACCAATTTTAATATCTTTGTCTTTTTCATCAAGAAGATATGCATATGTCTTGTCAAATGATGGTAAAACACCATCAATAAACGTTTGAGCATACAGCACAGACACAACATATCCCTCCTGAAAAAATAAAGTTAAAAATCAAAGATCTCTGATATCTTCGGGTTCTTCGATTATGTATTTACCGTCGATAAACTCGTTTACTGCAAGTGTAACAGGTTTTTCAACGATAATTTCGCCTTTTTCTTCAGCTGCTTCAGAAATTTCTCTTGCTCTTTTCGCTGTTGCAATAACAAGTGAATAGCGGCTTGTCTTGCCTGTAAGTACATTTCTCAAATCGGGATTAAGCATTTTTGATTACCTCTCTTACTGAATATTTCATTCTTGATGATTTAAATTTTTCTGCTTTAATAATAGCACATATATCATTAACGGTATCTTCAAGGACATCGTTAAACACAACATAATCATATTTTTCTGCGCACTGCATTTCGCCAAGTGCCGCATCCATACGCATACGGATTGATTCTTCTGAATCAGTTTCTCTTCCGCGAAGTCTCTTTTCAAGAATCTGCATTGACGGCGGCATTATAAATATGCTCACGCTTTCAGGATACATTCTTTTAATTTTTTCAGCACCCTGAACTTCAATTTTCAGAACTACTGTTTTATTTTCTGAAAGCCATCTGTCAACGGGACCTTTGGGAGTTCCATAGTAATTTGAACTGTAGACAGCACTTTCAAGCATATTTTTTTCCTTTATCTGCTTTTCAAAATACTCTTTAGTGACAAAGTAGTAGTCCACTCCATCAATTTCTCCGTCACGTTTTTCACGTGTTGTCATAGAAACAGACCTCTGAATAGGAATAATATCCCTTTTATGTACACAATCAAGGACTGTATCTTTACCTGAACCTGACGGACCGGATAAAATCACAAGTAAACCTTTAGCGCTCATTTTCATTCTCCTCATCTGCAATATCAAGTTCATCATCCACATCATTAAGTCTGTTCGCAACAGTTTCAGATTGCAGATAAGTCAGAATTATCTGTCCACAGTCTGTTATAATAACAGCTCTCGTTCTACGTCCGTGAGTTGCGTCAATAAGTGTACCTTTTTCTTTGCTGTCCTGAATTATTCTTTTTATCGGAGCAGATTCGGGGCTTACTATAGCAACAAGACGTGATGCATTTACCATATTACCGAAACCGATATTAATAAGTTTCATTTTTCGTTCCCCTTACTCAATATTCTGAATCTGTTCTCTTATTTTCTCAATTTCTGCTTTAATATCAAGAACTGCTCTTGCAATTTCAACATCCTGAGCTTTTGAGCCTATTGTGTTTGCTTCTCTGTTCATTTCCTGAACAAGGAAGTCCATCTTTCTGCCGATTGCTTCATCTGAAACCAAAAACTCTCTGAGCTGTGACATATGGCTTGAAAGTCTGACAGTTTCTTCAGCAACTGCAACTTTATCAGCATATATTGCTGCTTCAGTCAGAATTCTCTGCTCATCAATATGTGCCATATCCCCAAGAACCTCATTCATTCTTACAAGAAGCTTCTGTGAATATTCTTTAACTGTTTCAGGTGAACGTGCTTCAATCATGGACACTTTTTCAGAAATAAAATCAAGTCTGGAAAGAACATCGTTTTTAAGTTTTTCGCCCTCAGCTCTTCTCATTGTAAGAATACCGTTCAATGCAATTTCCGCAGCAGATTTAACGCTGTTCCATACTTTTTCTTCATCAACGTCTGTTTTTTTGATTTCAAGAACATCATTGTATCTTGCAAGAGCATTTGCAGAAACATCCGCTGAAACACCTAAATTTTCTGCAATATCTTTAAGAGCAGAAAGATAACTGTTTGCCAGAGGGATATTTGCAGTTACGTTTACATTTTCATCATCAAGGCAAGTAATCTGAACAAAACATTCAACCTTACCTCGTGAAATTGACTGTGCAAAAAAACTTTTAAGTTTTTCTTCAAGGAAAAGATAATTCCTCGGAGTTCTGGCAGAGAATTCATAGTATCTGTGGTTTACACTTTTAATTTCTACAGTAACATCCATACTGTCTGAAGTGTATTGACCTCTGCCATATCCTGTCATACTGCTGATCATCGTTTCACAACCTTATTCTATATTCTGACGGCAACAAGCGCAGCTTCCACCCAACAAAGTGGGTATATCTCCGCTGAATTTCCCGTCGTTTTCTTCAAAGCCCATCAATCGCATAACATCTACCGCGTTTTCACAACTGCAATATGCAAAATATGCATTTCTGTTAGCACCGAAATTGAGTGCCGCACGCATAAGACCTTCACCGATGTCAGGCTTGTCCTTATCAAATTCAATTGTTTTTACAGTTACTGTATGTCCTTCAACATACAGACTGCATTTACCTATAACTTCGTCGCCTTCATAACCGATATAACCGCCGTTAACGTCTTCGGAAAAAATTTCTGAAAGCACCGAAATGTCGCTAATTGGTTTAAAAATATACATAATTTACCACTTCTTCTTTGTAACTGCACCGCTTGAAGTCATAAGTTTGTGTACTTCATCAGCTGTCAGTTCTCTGTATTTACCTTGTGCGAGCATACCGAGTTTAATTGAACCAAACTGTGTTCTCTTAAGTCTGATAACATCAAGTCCGAGGCTTTCGCACATTTTTCTGATTTCGCGGTTTCTGCCTTCATAAAGCACAATTTCAAGCACCGTTCTTGTATCTTCCTTAAGTAGGACTCTTACATCTGCAGGTGCAGTTTTTCTGCCCTCGATCATAATACCTACTGCAAGCTGATCAACCATATTTTCAGTAACATTCTGTCTTACAGTAACACGATAAGTTTTAGGTACATGATGTTTAGGATGCATCATAGCATTTGCAAAATCACCGTCATTAGTCATTAAAAGCAAACCTTCAGAATCTTTATCAAGTCTGCCTACAGGATAAATTCTTTCTGGAATATCCTTGACAAGGTCTGCGACACACCTTCTGTCCATTTCATCACTCAGAGTCGTAACAAAACCTCTGGGCTTATGAAGCATAATATAATATTTATTCTTACTGCTGACAATTTTTTTACCGCTGACCGTGACAGTATCTCTTTTAGGATTAATCTTATCACCAATCTGTGCGACTCTGCCGTTCACTTTAACTTTACCCATTGAAATGAGTTCTTCTGATTTTCTTCTTGATGCAACACCGCATTCGGAAAGAAACTTCTGAAGTCTCATGCTGTTATCTGCCATATTTTCCTCCGTAATTTTTCAAAAACACTTTTCAGATAATTTTTTATTCTTATTCTCAAAGGCTTTTCCTTTTCGCTGACTTTTCTGAAAGCTACGCTTTCATCAGCAACAAGCAGCACTTCTGCAATGCATTTACCATCAGATAAATACAAAACTTTACCTGCATTATCCCCTTTTGCTACCGGCGCATACATAAATTTATCCGTAAGATAAACTGTTTCATATTCGGGTAAATCCGAATTAAAATTGATATACGCAGCCTGTGAAGGTACAACTGAAACTTTATTTGTTTCGCCGCCAACAACAGGAATGGTCATTGATTGAGATTTTAACTGCTTATTACTCACTTCAGAAAAGCCGTAATCAAGTAAAACTACATGGTCATGCCAATCGTTAGGTGCATTGAGTGTAACTGCAACTAACAGCACACCTTCTTTTTCGGCAGCTGTCACAAGACATCTGCCACTTTTCTTTGTAAAACCTGTTTTAAGCCCGATACATCCGTCATACATTTTCAGCATTTTATTATGATTAGTAAGCGTTCTGTTATATGGCGGGTTTCCGTAACACACTCTCGCAGAAGATTGCGAAGAAATATGGCGGAAATCAGGGTTTTTAATTGCCTCAGAGCCCAACAAAGCCATATCATAAGCAGTTGAATAATGATGCTCGTCATCAAGACCTGAAGGAGTTGCAAAATTAGAATTATTCATTCCCAATTCTGCTGCACGCTCATTCATCATAACGACAAAATTATCAATACTTTTGCCAATTCTTGACGCTACAACATTTGCAGCATCATTCCCTGACTGTAAAAGCATTCCGTAGACAAGACCCTCGTAAGTAACTTTGTCCCCCGGGAGAAGTCCCATAGAAGTACCTTCTACTTCCAATTCATCTTTTCTGACTGTAATTTCTTTTTTTAAATCTGCTTTTTCAAGAGCAAGCAAAGATGTCATAATCTTAGTTGTACTTGCCATGGAAAGTTTTTTATGAGCATTGTGTCCATAAACAACCTCTCCTGTCTGCGCAACCATAACAACAGCAGCAGACGCAGAAATACCCAAGGAAACTGCTTTTGGCTTAATTGAAAAAATGTGAACTGATAACAGAATGCATAATAATAACGAAAAGCATTTTTTAATCAACTATAAACACCTGCCGCACAGAAATTATATTAATAAAATCTATGCAGTACAGCGGTGTTTAATTATTCATTTTCAGATGAAATATTGTCAATTACATCTGTTGCAGGTTCATCTTTCTTTGAAAACTTGTTTACAAGACCTGTAACTGTGTTCACAACTTCAGGCACTGCTGAAACAACTTTCTCAATCTGATTATCTGTTGTTGAAATTGTTTTAATTGTAACGATATCATCATTAACAACAAGGAATGCAACAGGAGTTACAGTGATACCTGCACCGCCTGCACCACCGAAAAGTTCAACATTGTTTTTTGACGGAAAATCTGAACCGCCTGAAGCAAAACCATATGTCACTTTTGAAATCGGAATAACAGTAATTTTTTCAGAAACCTTCATAGGTTCGCCGATCACTGTGCTTGTA
Organism: Acutalibacteraceae bacterium; assembly: GCA_045632485.1. Taxonomy (GTDB): domain Bacteria; phylum Bacillota; class Clostridia; order Oscillospirales; family Acutalibacteraceae; genus SIG575. The sequence continues at coordinate 4,148 of JAZQWT010000119.1, read as the reverse complement.
TCAACAAGGTTCTTAATCTTATCAATTGTTGTACCAAGGATACCTGATGCTGACTGTTCTTTCATAAATTATCTCTCCTTTTTTAAAGCTTTTTTAACTTGTTTTTCAAGATTTTTCTTATCTTTGTTATCTGAATTGTTGACCTTAAGAAGTTCAAGTAATACATTCTTAACCAACTTAAAGCCGGCAACTATAACCGCATTTGTTGCAAAAATGGGACTGAATCCGAACTGAAAATGGAACATTGCTTCGTCTTTTACCGCAAGGAAATCAGGTGAAATATCAATATCATATTTTCTGACCTTTGCCTTTGAACAAAGAAGTCCCATTGCAGGGAAAACAGCGGATGAAATCTTGCCGTATTTGATTGCAGTTTCTGCCGCATCTGAGCCTGAAACTACCATTTCAAGGTAAAGTTCTCTGAACACAAAATGCTTGAAAATACCGCCAAAAATTCCGCCTGTTGCACCTAATGCATCTGCAATCAACTGCAATGTGGCATCAAAACCCTGAGTTCTGTAAAACTTAAGAAAAATGTTCTCTTTGTTTGTAATATCTTTTTTCTTTGTTGACTTTGATTTATCTGTTTTTTCGGTCTGTGTTTTATCAGTTGTGCCCTTTTCGGATTTTTTCTTTTTAGTTTTATCTTTCTTAGGTTTATCCTTTTTCGGTTTATCTTTCTTCTTCTTTTCCTTCTGTGGGAAAAGCTTGATTTTTATTAAGCCATACTTTATGTACATTTCAAAAGTATCTTCATAATGTGCAGTAACTCTCACAGGAATGAGAAAAAGCACTATTATAAACATAACTATTGCAAGAAGAGTATACAAAAACGGCATTTTCTCACCTCCTACATTAATCAGTCTTCGCTTTCTGCTTCTTTTGCCTCTGCGTCCATTTTATCAAATTCTATTTCTGCCTGCTGCTCTTCAACCGATTTCTCGTTAAGCTCGGGAATATCAGGTAAATCGTCAAGAGAATTAATACAGAAGCATTTTAAGAATTCTGCAGTTGTGCCATAAATCAAAGGTCTGCCGGGAAGTTCAAGTCTGCCCACTTCTTCAATAAGACCTTTCTGACAAAGTGTGGAAATAACACCTGAACAATCAACACCTCTGACTTGTTCTATGTAAGCCTTTGTAATGGGCTGATTATAAGCAACAACCGCCAAAACTTCAAACGCCGCTTGTGATAAAGGTGCATTCTTCTTCATGTCAAGAATATCTCTGACCTGTTCAGCAAACTCTTTACGTGTACAAATCTGATATTTTTTATCCATTTTAACTACTCTGATACCGCTGTTTGTATCGTCATATTTAGCCGCAATATTCAAAACAAGGCTTTCTGCGTTTTCTGCATCAATACCGAGGATTTCAGCGATTCTGTCAATTTCAAGAGGTTCTCCGCACGCAAAAAGCATTGCTTCTGCGGCTGCCTGCATTTCATTTACATTCATTCAGTTTTACCTCCCTCTGTCAATTCAATTTCCAATTCATCAGCTTCACCGATAAGCTTGACGCGCTTTGTTTTAGCAAGTTCGAGAATTGCAAGAAAAGTTGCAACCAACTCAGACTTTGATTCAGCATTTGCGAAAAATGATACAAACTTATCTCTTCTTCTTTCAAAAAGCCTATGCATAACAGCATTTATACGTGAACTTACCGAAACAATTTTATGTGCAACAATTTTAGTAAACGCTTCAACAGGCGGAGGCAATTTTCTCTTACCTTTTCCCACTGCAGCAATATATGCATTGAGAATATCAGAAACAGGATGAAGACGTCTGTAAGTTTTATCAGGTTCAAAATCCTGCTGAGGACGCGAATAAAGTTCAAACCCGTCTGCGTGTTCAGAAAGTTCCTTTGCAATAGCCTGGCATTCCTTATATTCAAGCAATTCACCGACAAGCTCCATTTTAAGCTGCTCAGCTTCTTCATGTACGGGAAGAAGAGAAACCGACTTAATATAAACAAGTCTTGCTGCCATTTCCAGAAACTCACTTGCTACTTCCATATCATCTTCCTGCATCTGACGGACATAGTCAAGATATTGCTCGACAAGAGTGAATATAGGAATATCATTGATATTCAGTTTATGTTTGTTGATAAGATGAAGCAACAGATCAAGAGGACCTTCAAAGGCTTCAAGCTTATATGATATCTTTTCCAAAATAATCCACCTTATCTGATTAAATTAAAGGGTAAAGAAATTAACTTATTGAGTGCATTATAGAGAAAATCTGACAAAAATGAAAGAGGCACTGAAAATACACCTAAAGCAAGTAAAATAAGCATACCAATCATAATCTGTCTTTCATATCTCATTATTTTGTAATAAAATCTGTCGGGAATAATTGAAAACAGAATCCTTGAACCGTCAAGTGGCGGAATGGGAATAAGGTTGAATACCGCGAGAGATACGTTTATTGAAGCTGCAAAATAGAAGAAATATGCAATAATTGTTGCAAGTAATTCTGACATAATACCTGATTCATAAATCACAGCACAGATATTTTTCAGGAGAATGAAAAACGCTGCCATAATTATATTTGAAACAGGACCTGCCAACGCAACAAGAGCCATACCTACTTTACGGTTTTTAGTTTTTAAGTTATTCATATTTACAGGCACAGGCTTTGCATAACCGAAACCTGCAATGAAAATCATAATTGCTCCGATAACATCAATGTGTCTGAGCGGTGATAATGTAAGTCGACCACTCAGCCTTGCTGTCTGGTCACCAAGCTTTGTTGCCACCAAAGCGTGAGCGTATTCATGAATCGGAAGAGTACAGAAAACCACAAAAGCCGTTGAAAGCAACTGCATTATAACAACAATCGGATCTCCGTCGCCTGCCAATAAACCTCTTAGCAAATTAAACACCTCAATTTCTTACTATAGATACCACTCGTTCTATATCATTCAGATCTTTTAAAATTTCTGTTTTTTCAGAATATTCTGAAAAAATTTCTTTAAGCATCTGCGCTTGCGTTTCGCCGCATTCAAATGCCGCAAATGAACCTTTTTTCATAAAAGGAATCCAGTTTTCTTTCATACTGTTATAAAAAACATATCCGTCTTTACCACCATCAAGAGCCATAACAGGCTCTTCTCTCACCTCGCGGCTTAATGTGGAAATTTCATCAGTTTCAATATAAGGCGGATTAGAAACAAGAACATCTATCTGCTTGTCTGACAGTTTTTCATAGCCCTGAAGAATGTCTCCTTTTACTGCGGTAACATTTTTCACCTTATTAAGTTCAATATTTTTTTCAAGATACGAAAAAGCAATATCCGATAATTCAAAGCAATAAACATCTATATCAGGAAACATCATAGCGATAGAAATTCCGACACAACCGCTACCTGCACATAAATCACAAACTGTTTTTACCTCAGTATGGTTGCGTATAAAATCTGCAGCAGACTCAACAAGCACCTCGGTGTCGCTTCTCGGAATCAGAACACCTTTACCTACAAAAAATTCGCCTGACATAAACGGCCATTTTCCGATGATGTATTGCAATGGTTCGCCTGAAGCACGTCTTTCGATAAAAGACATAAACTTTTCAGTTTTATCTTCATCTGCTGTGCTGAATTTATTCAGGAAATAATCATTACTGCTAAAAGAGAACGCTTCCTCCAAAAGACATCTTGCATCAAAATCGCTGTCTGCAATATTATTTTTTTCAAGAATCTCAATTCCTGATTTTAAAACTCCAAAAATGTTCATCAGTTGTTTCTATCCGAAAGAATCTCTGAAAGCAAATCGTCAACAATACTTTCAGCCTTTTTGTAATTATCTTCTTCAGACATTACAGCTTCTGCTCCCTGAACTTCTGCTTCAACAACTTCTTCTACAGTTGTTTCTTCTGTTATATCTGCTACAGGTGTTGTGTCTGATACAGGAATAAAGTCAATAAAAGTTTCTTCTGCATCATCTGCAATAGTTTCTTCTTTTGTTTCTTCAACACCGTACAAAGCTGCATTAAGTGCAGCGATACCTACTTCAATAATATCATCTGTAGGTTCGTTAGTTGTGATTCGCTGCATCCAGAGACCGGGTGCAGACGCAATTTTTACAAAGATATTATCGTGGCAACCTGCGAATTTTATGAACTCATAACCAAGACCCATTACAACAGGAAG
>JAZQWT010000118.1:0-2562 GCA_045632485.1 Acutalibacteraceae bacterium | reverse complement strand
AAAACGGTGTGATAAATTCCGATGCTGATTATGTTGGTGTATTTTCTGTCCTTCCTGAAAATGCAGAAATCAGCAAATTGGGAGTGGAAGATATCACCGTAAACGGCATTTATGGCGTTGGTGCTGTCTGCGGTTATAATGAAGGTAAAATTATTTACTGTTATTCTGCAGGTGCTGTTTCAGGCGAAGAATCAGTCGGCGGTCTTGTTGGTATAAATGCAGGTGAGATTTCTCATTCTTATTCGGTCAGTGATGTAGCAGGGGAATACGATGCAGGTTCATTTATCGGTGAAGATGATGGCGGACAGGTGATAAACAGTTATGTTATTTCTTCTTCACTTGATCCTATATATAATGGTTACAGTGATGGCATCACTCCACTTGACAGCAAGTATTTTTCAAACGGTCTTGCTGCGTTTTATCTTGATGAAGGCAACACTAATTTCAGAAAAAATGTCTGGACCAAACGCGACAGCAAAACAACATTCCTTAAATCAGAAGACGAAATAATTTATAAGATTGACCTTTTTGATACATCTGATTTGTCAAGTGTTTATGTTTATGCAAATTCTAAAGACAGCATCAAAGAACTTGCCGAAAACGAAAAACCGGGAATGACCGTTGAAATTTTTGCTGATTCAAAACATAAAGTGCCATACAGCGGTGTGCCTAAAGGTAATGCAATACTTTATGTTGTGTGGTCTGTTGACCACACCTGCGCGGAACATCTTACGTTTATTCCTGCGGCCGAAGCAAGCTGCTATACTGAGGGTAATATTTCTCATTACATATGTGAATGCGGAAAATATTATCTTGATGAATATGCTGAAAATCAAACAACAGAACTTGATGTAGCAATTTTCGCTTTCTGGCATCCGATAGAAAGTGTAGTTAAAACTGAACGTGTTGAACCGACTCACACAGAAGACGGCAATATAGAATATTACACTTGTTCTCTTTGCGGAGATATTTTTGAAGATGAATTATGTTGCTATGAAGTTGAAACAACAGTTATTCCTGCATCAGGACACAGCTATGCCGATTGGGTAACAGAAATCGAGCCTGATTGTGAAAATGACGGATTAAAAGTAAGAATTTGTTCTTGCGGTGACAGAATTGAAGAATCAATTCCGAAGCTCGGACACACGTCTGGCGAAACAGTTGTAGAAAATAATGTAGCACCTGCTTGTGAAACAGAAGGCTCATATGACAAAGTTGTTTATTGTACAGTCTGCAAAGAAGAACTTTCACGAGAAACAGTTTCAATTGATTCACTCGGACATACAGAAGGTGAAGCAGTAATCGAAAACAAAGTTGAACCTGATTGCGAAAACGAAGGCTCGTATGATAAAGTTTCTTATTGTACAGTATGTAATAAAGAAATTTCACGCAAAACGGTATCAATAGAAGCTGCAGGTCATACACAGGGCAAAGCAGTTAAAGAAAATGATGTTGAACCTGATTGCACAAACAGCGGTTCATATGATGAAGTAATTTATTGCAATGTTTGTGATAAAGAACTTTCACGTCAGAAGATAACAGTCGATGCTAAAGGTCATCTGTATAAAGAAGAAGTAACTTTGCCTACAGAAACAGAAAAAGGCTATATTACAAAAATATGCACTGTCTGCGGTGAAAGTTATATTTCAGAATATGTTGATGCACCGTCTGAAATATCTGCTACAATTAATATTACAAGTTACCTTTCAGAAACTGATGAAATTACAGTTGAGTTTATCAGATTTGGTGAAAGTGATGTTTGTTATTCTTTCACAACGAAAGGTAATAAAGTTACATATAATATAGAAAGCATTTTATCAGGTGTCTATACTGTCCGTATTTCCAAAAAGAATCACGCAACGCGTGAATACGAAAATGTTGTAATCAAAGAAGGGGAGTTTGATTTTAAAATCTGTCCCATAGGTGATGCGAACTTAGACGGAAAAATCACACTTGTAGATTATACACAGGTTTTACGCCACGTTAAGAAATCTTCAATTATATCTGATGCGTATGCATTAAAATGTGCTGATACGAATGGTGACAGTCGTGTGATTATCAATGACTATGCCAAAATCCTCAGACATGTAAAGAAAACCGAATATTTATGGTGAGAAAAAGGCAGATATCTGCCTTTTTCAACTTTTATATCTATGGTATTGCACAAAAAGGAACGCAATATATTGTATATTTTAGATGAAATTGAGACAAAAATTTCATTAATTTAAGCTTTAATTGTTGACATTAACATTTAAGTATGATATAGTTTTAGTGGATAACTATATCTTAGTTTGATTACAAGTGGAGGTATCAGCTATGAAAAAAAGCAAAAAAGTCATTAGTTTGCTTCTTTCAGCAGTAATGCTCATCTCTGTTTTCCAGACAGGTTTTATCGCATTTGCTGTTGATAGTACTGCATCTGTTCTCAATGCAGAAGAAGCAAAAATGTTACCTGATGCAGGTGCTGTTACAACTAGTACACAGGTTGTAAGAGTTGCTTCAGGTCTCTATTCCTATCTTCCGGGTACAACTATTGTTCCCGCAACACCGTCAGGTCTTCCT
>JAZQWT010000117.1:0-8121 GCA_045632485.1 Acutalibacteraceae bacterium | reverse complement strand
TTCAAAAGTTATTGCATCTACGGGACAAGCGGGAAGGCAATCGCCAAGACCATCGCAATAATCTTCACGTGTGAGTTTTGCTTTACCGTTTATCATTTCAATAGCACCTTCGTGGCAAGCTGCGGCGCAAGCACCACAACCATTACATTTTTCTTCGTCGATTTTAATTATTTTTCTAATCATAGTCATTTACTCCTTTTCAATTCTATAAACATTGATAACATCACTGTCAGGACAACAAAACCGAGTCTCACCGCACACTGATTTTGGCGGCTCTCCACCGTATCGCAGTATGTCTATATACGGAAAGGCGACGTGCATTGCCATCGGGCAAAGTTTGCCTCTTTCGGTATCGTAATCAAAGGTGTCTCCGATCTGATGTCCTCTGTGGCATGGATGACTGCCTTTTCTGTCGATCAAAGTAATCTTGATTCTGGGTTTCAGTTCTATCCACCTCCCATTGACTTTATGGCTCCATTATAGTACAATAAAGAAAACAAAGCGGTTGTATTTACAACAGAAAGTGATGTTTTATGAAAAAGTATGTATCCGTTCTCAAAAGAACTCAGTTGTTTTCCGGTGTTGGTGACGCTGAAATCGTTTCTATGCTTTCCTGCCTTGGTGCAAAACTTTTCACTTATAAGAAGGGTGAATATGTATTAAGACAAGGAGAGCACTTAAACGATATTACCGTCTTAGTGGAAGGCAATTTACACATTCAAAAGGACGATTATTGGGGGAATCGTAGTATTCTTGGTCAAATAGCGGTTGGCGAGATGTTCGGCGAAGCCTACGTTGCTCCCGAAAGCGGCGCATTGCTCAACGATGTTGTCGCAGTGGAAGATAGCGCTGTAATGTTTTTTGATGTAAAGAAAATTATTACTACTTGTTCTTCTGCTTGTCGTTTTCACGCAACGGTAGTGCAGAATTTGTTTTTCGCAATTTCCGAGAAAAACAGAAAACTCGTGCAGAAGCTCGGTCATATGTCCAAGCGTTCAACACGAGAGAAATTGATTTCCTATTTATCCGAAGAAGCCAAGCGACAGAATTGCTCATACTTCACCATTCCATACAACCGTCAGCAGCTTGCGGATTTTTTGTCAGTTGACAGAAGCGCTATGTCCAATGAGCTTTGCAAGATGCGGGATGAAGGACTATTGGAGTTTAATAAAAATTCATTTAGATTACTATGACACATTAGATGTGCGAATATGGATAGAACATACGCCTGCGCAAATTAGCAGGATTTTGCTAAAAATCCGATTAGCAAAACGCCGATTTTCGTGCTAATTTTCATTAGCAAACCGTCCGCCTTGAAGTTGGATGTCATTTTACACGTTTTCCATTAGCAAAAATTTCTTGCTAATGGATTTTTGAGCTTTTGAAAAAATCCTAAAATGACAAAGAGCCGAAAACCCTTGTAAAATAAAGGTTTTCGGCTTTATGGCACCCGCAATAGGAATCGAACCTATATCTAATTCTTAGGAGGAACTTATTCTATCCATTGAACTATGCGGGCATATTTTCCGCGTTCATATACTGAACGCGGATATTATTCTATCAAATCATAATACAAAAGTCAATATCAGGTGATGATATATTCTTTATACCTGTCGAGCATATAAATATCTGCAATAAGTTTTAAATACAAACCGTCTGCTCTGTATTCTTCTGCTTCAACAACACCGTCTTTTCTGAACTTTGCTGCCACATCCCCTGCATTATAAGGAATGAGAAGCTCTGCTTTTCTGCGTGTAGGCTCAAGTTCACCTGTTATTGTTTCAAGGAGTTTATCAAGTCCCTGCTTTTTAAGTGCAGAAATGAGAACAACCTTGCCTATTGTTGGTAAATCGTAAATATTTTCAACCTTGTCGCACTTGTTCATAACTGAAACAATGGGTTTACCCATACAGCCAAGGCTCTGCAATAAATCGTCAGTCACCTTTAAATGCTCTGCACATTCATCACTAGATGCATCGCACACATTGAGGATAACATCAGCCACAACTGCCTCTTCAAGAGTTGATTTGAAGGCTTCAACAAGGTGGTGAGGAAGTCTTCTTACAAGACCTACCGTATCAACAAGCATAACTCTTCTGCCGTCGGGTAAATCAAGTCCGCGTGCTGTAGGGTCAAGAGTTGCAAAAAGCTTATCTTCGGCTAACACTCCCGCTTCGGTAAGCGCATTCATAAGAGTTGACTTGCCTGCGTTTGTATAACCGACTATTGCAACGGTGGGAATACCGTCTTTTTTACGCCTTTTTCTCATATCATTTCTGCGGTTTTCAACTTTTTCAAGCTCCTGCGTCAAAGAAGCTATTCTTCTTCTGATATGACGTCTGTCGCTTTCAAGCTTTGTTTCACCGGGACCTCTTGTGCCGATACCGCCACCAAGTCGGGACAGCTGAATACCTTTACCTGAAAGCCTTGGGAGACTATATTTAAGCTGAGCAAGTTCAACCTGAAGCTTACCTTCGTTTGTCCTGGCTCTCCCTGCAAAAATATCAAGAATAAGTGTTGTTCTGTCAATAACTCTTACATCAGTATAATCTTCAACATTGCGAAGCTGTGACGGTGTAAGCTCACTGTCAAAAATAATAAGGTCACATTCGTTGTCTTCACAGAAGGTTTTCAGTTCATCCAGTCTGCCTGTGCCGATATAATAAGCACTGTCAGGCTTATCTCTTTTCTGTGTTACCCTTGCCGCAACCTCTGCGCCTGCAGTTTTTGCCAATTCTTCAAGCTCATCAAGTGAGCTTTCCGCATCGTAAAGACCCATATCAACGCAGACTAAAACGGCTTTTTCTTTTTTTTCTTCAAATTCTATTAAATCCATAAATTAAAATCCGTCAGGGTTCTGGCTCTGCCAACGCCATGTATCTTCACACATTTTGTCAAGGTCTCTTTCAGCAGTCCAGCCCAGTTCTTCTTTCGCTTTTGTGGGGTCTGAATAGCATGTTGCAATATCGCCATCACGTCTGGGAGCGATTTTATAATTGATTTTAACACCTGATGCTTTTTCAAACGCTTTAACTAAATCAAGCACGCTATAGCCTTTACCTGTGCCGAGATTGAAAACATCGCAGCCTGTAGTACCCAGTGCTTTTTCAACAGCTTTGATATGACCGAGTGCAAGGTCTACAACGTGTATGTAGTCACGTACGCCTGTACCGTCGTGTGTATCATAATCGTCACCGAAAACGCTGAGGCATTCACGTTTACCCACTGCAACCTGTGAAACATAAGGCATAAGGTTATTGGGGATACCGTTGGGGTTTTCACCGATTCTTCCGCTTTCGTGTGCACCGATAGGATTAAAGTAACGGAGAAGCACAACGCTCCATTCGTTATCTGATGTGTAAAGGTCAGTAAGAATCTGTTCGATGTAATATTTTGTTGTGCCGTAGGGGTTTGTTGTACCGCCTGTTTTCATTGTTTCTTTAAGGGGAGAAATATTTTCGCTTCCGTAAACAGTTGCAGATGATGAGAAAACAATTTTCTTACAGCCTGCATCTCTCATTGCTTCGCAGAGAGTTACTGTACCGCCGATATTGTTATCGTAATATTCAAGAGGTTTCTGACAGCTTTCGCCTACAGCCTTAAGTCCTGCGAAGTGAATTACCGCTTCAACATTCTCCTTTGCGAAAATTTCATCAAGACCTTTTCTGTCACGGATGTCGCATTCGTAAAATTTAAAGTCCTTACCTGTAATTTCTTTTACTCTTTTTAATGATTCGCTCTTGCTATTATAAAAATTATCGAGTACAATAATATCATACCCTGCATTAAGCAGTTCAACACATGTATGTGAGCCGATGAAACCTGCTCCGCCTGTTACTAAAATTGACATTTTAAAAACCTCCGACTATAATATATATACTTATTATAAGACAAATACAATTAAATTTCAAGGCTTTTGAAAGGAAAACAGTAATGAAAAACTTATGGGAAATTAACACTATAAAAGATATAATGACAAGGCATGGATTTCAGTTTTCAAAATCCCTTGGTCAGAATTTTTTAATTAACCCTACTGTCTGCCCCCAGATGGCAGAATATGCCCTGGCTGACGGTGCAACCTGTGCAATTGAAATCGGTGCAGGTGTGGGAATTCTCACTGCTGAGCTTGCAAAAAGAGCAAAAAAAGTTGTGTCAATTGAAGTTGACTCGGCTTTGCTCCCTGTTCTCGATGAAACACTTGCAGATTTTGACAATGTTGAAGTAATCAATGCTGACGTTTTAAAAACTGATATCAATGCTCTCATTGAAGAAAAATTCCCGGGAGAAAAGGTTGCGGTCTGTGCAAACCTGCCCTACTATATCACATCTCCCATAATAATGTATTTCCTCGAAAATAAAGCTAAAATTGATAATATGACAGTTATGGTGCAAAAGGAAGCTGCTGACAGACTTTGTGCAGAAGTAGGCTCACGTGAATCGGGTGCAGTTACTGTTGCCGTAAATTATTATGCAGAGGCTGAAAAGCTTTTCGGTGTTTCAAAAGGCTCGTTTATGCCTGCACCCAAAGTTGACAGTGCTGTTATGAAGTTGAAAATAAGAGAAAATCCTCCTATTGAAGTTTCTGACGAAAAGAAATTTTTCTCTCTCGTAAAAAGTGCTTTTTCTCAGAGAAGAAAAACTGCTGCAAACGGAATTTCTTCAGGAATGGGGTTACCTAAAGCAGAAGTAATTGCAGCAATTGAAAGAGCAGGTCTCGATGCCAACGTCAGAGCAGAAAAGCTTACAATGGAAGAACTGGCAAGACTTACAGAAGAAATATAAATTAAACTCGCAAGATATCAGTCTTGCGAGTTTTCTTTTATTGCCATTTTCCGCCGTTCATAACAGAAACAATATTAATATTTTCGTCAAATAAAACAAGGTCTGCATCCATACCGACTTTTAAAATTCCTTTTCGGTCTGTAACACCGATGAGTTTTGCAGGATTTTTTGTAAGCATTCCGACTGCAGCCCAGATAGGACATTCTGTTGCACGAAGCATAGTTTTCAACAATCTGTTTCCCGAAGCAACACTGCCTGCAAAAGCAGTACCATCCATAGTATGTGCTACTCCATCATAAATTTTAACTTCCTGACCGTTTTTTAAACTGCCGAGCTTCGTAACACTGTTTTCGGGGAGTCCTGCTCCGCGCATAGCATCTGAGGTTAAAATAATTTTTTCGTACCCCTTGCATTTCAAAATAAGTCTGAGAATTTCATCACCTAAGTGATATCCGTCGGCAATCAGTTCAACTGACATATTGTCGAGCAAAAGTCCTGCTTCTACTGCACCGCCTGTTCTTCTTCCGTTGCGGATAGACGCCTGTGACATTCCGGAATAAAGATGCGTCATAAGAGAAAAACCTCGTTCTGCCGCAGATTTTACTGTGTTATAATCTGCATCTGTATGAGCCACAGATGCCACAATTCCCGCTTTTTCAAGTTCTTCTCCAAGTTGCATTGCCCCATCCAATTCGGGAGCCATGCTCCAACGTTTCACAACACCATATGACAAAAAGTTCTTAACTTCATTCATATCAGGAGATTTCAGATAACGTGGGTCTTGTGCACCTTTGTACTTATGAGAAAAATACGGTCCTTCCAGATGAATACCCAACAGATTGCAACAGTCAATCTTATCTTTCACTCCGCAAAATATCTGAAGTACACGCTCTGTTTCGTGAGTATCACCTGCAAGGGTTGTAGCAAGCATTGAAGTTACACCGTTAGAGCTGTGATAACGTGCAATCTTTTCAAAGCCGTCAGGGTCTGCATCCATAAAATCAGAGCCGTTACCACCATGAATGTGAAGGTCTATGAAACCCGGTGAAAGATAGTTACCTTTTGCATCAATCACTTCACCGCAGAACTCATCCTGATATTTTCCGAAACCTATTCCGGATATTTTCCCCTCAAGCACAGAAAGCCAACCTGATTCTACAGAATTTTCAAGCACAAGCTGTGCATTTGTAATCAGATATGCGTTTTTCATCCTATACTCTCCGGCACGTCAGAGCCTAAAAGAGATGCTGAATCTGAATCAATAAACAATTGAGCATCAGGATGTGTTTTCAGAATGGTAGCAGGTATCATTTCTGATACTTCGTGATTGATTGTATCGTATATTGCCTGAGCCTTTACTTTATACGGAACTGCTGAAATAATATGTTCACAGCGAAGAATCTGCTGTACTGTCATAGAAATTGCCTTTTCGGGCACATCTTCCAATGTACTGAACCAGCCCTCACCTAACTGCTGCTGACGACAACGAGGTGCAAGAACTACAACTTTATAAGCATTTGTATCTTCAAAATCTGCAGGCGGGTCGTTGAAAGCCACGTGAGCATTTTCACCGATACCTATAAGACCTACGTCAACAGCCTTTTCATTAAGCTTTTCAGTCAGAAAAGCAATTGTTTCTTCCACACCTTGTGACGGATCTACAAAATATGCGTTTTTCAGATTTACCTTACTGACAAATCTTTCTTTTAAATATTTAACAAAACTTGCAGGGTGAGTTTCATCAATGCCGATATATTCATCAAGATGAAACATTTCAACCCTTGACCAATCTACATTTTCTTTTACCAAAGCTTCCAATGTGGTAAACTGTGAAGCGCCTGTTGAAAGAACAATTCTGGCACTTCCCTTTTCTTCAATAGCACGGTTGATAAGAGACGCAGTTGCTGCGGCTGCCTTTTGTCCCAATTCTTCTGCATTACAGCTTAAAATAATTTTCATAGTAAGTCCTCCGTATGAAATCATTACAGTATCTTTACTATACCACTTACAATAACATAAGTCTATAATATTTTTCAAAAATTAAATTATTTATGATATATTTCCGTTAAGACGCGTCAAATAAAAAGGAAAATATTGACTTTAAAACAAACCCATTATATAATAAAAGCATCAATGTAAACGGAGGAATATTTATGTTAAAAATCGGCCTTGTAGGCGTTGGCGGTATCAGCGGTGCACATATCCCTGTGTGGGACCAGATGGAAGATGCAGAGCTTATCTGCCTTTGCGATATCCGCCCTGAAAGAATGGAAAATTATAAAGACACAAAAAATTGCTACACAGATTTCGACGAAATGCTTGCAAATGAAAAAATTGACATTCTCGATATCTGTCTTCCTACATATCTTCACGCAGATTTTGCTGTTAAAGCAATGGAAAAAGGCATTAATGTTATCACAGAAAAGCCTATTTCTCTCAAAGAAGAAGATGTTGAAAGAGTATATTCTACTGCAGAAAAGAACGGTGTTAAATTTATGGTTGCACAGGTGCTTCGTTTCTGGCCTGAATACCTTGTACTCAAAGATATTTACGACACACAGAAATACGGCAAACTCCTTTCAGGCAGTATGACACGTCTTGGCGGTTACCCCAGATGGAGTTGGGACGGCTGGATGATGGACGAAAAGAGAAGCGGTCTTACACCCTATGACCTTCACATCCACGATCTTGACTTTATGGTTTACGCTTTCGGTATGCCCACAGTAAGACATCAGTTCCGTTCAAAACGTCCTGACCAGGATTTCATCAGCGTAGACTACGATTTCGGCGAATTCTCAATCCATTCAGAGGCTTCATGGTATGCTGCACGTTATCCCTTTACAGCAGAATTCCGTTTCCAGTTTGAAGACGCAATCGTTGCATGGGAACACGGTAAAATCAAGGTTTATGACAGAGAAGAAAATGTTTTCGACCTTACAGAAGAAGCACAGGGCGATACAGGCAAAATCAATCTTCCCAAGAGTAACGCATACGCAAATGAAATTCTCTACTTTGCTGACTGTGTAAAAAATAACAAGCCTGTTGAAAAAGTTAAACCCGAAGAACTTCAGAAAGTTATTCAGATTCTCAACAGTCTTTAATATTTAATTAAAAAATTATGACCACTGAAAAATCAGTGGTCATTTTTGTTGTATAATTTTTTATTATTTGTTTTCTTCTTTATCGCGTCTTCTCTTATTCAGTTCGTCGAGGATTTTCTTGTGTTCATCGTCATCAAGAGCATATTTCCATGTGGGGATAACTGAAAGAAGTGCACCGATTGCGGGAGGTACGGAAATGCAGAAGAAGAGCATTGCCATATAGCCGAAATATTCATTG
>JAZQWT010000116.1:0-4918 GCA_045632485.1 Acutalibacteraceae bacterium | reverse complement strand
ACAGTTATTTTCCTTTCCGTATAAATAACAGACCTGAAATCGTTGTAGCAATTCTTGAAAACAAATGAGGTACATATTATGAAAATAATGAGTTTTAATACACAGTCATGCACAAACTATATCACAAAGGAAATTGACTATAAAATTATGGCAGAAGCCATTAAAACATGTCAGGCTGATATAGTAGGTCTAAATGAAATCCACGAAGAAAGCCATATGGAAAACTATAGTTTTCAGACAAGAAAAGTAGCAGAAGCATCAGATTTTCCATATTATAAATTCTGCCACGCCTGCACTCTTGAAGAAGGTAATTTCGGCAACGGATTTATTTCAAAAATCCCCATTGTCAGTGCGGAAGTTATCGGTGTGCCTGATCCTGACCCGAAAACAGGTGACCAGCTTTACGAAACAAGAGCACTTCTTAAAGTAAAGCTTGAAAACGGTTACACAATTCTCGTGATTCATTTCGGACTCAATCACGACGAGCATCTTAATGCAGTTAAAGTTGTTGTTGAAAACCTTGAAAGTGAAAAATGTATTCTTATGGGTGATTTCAATGTTGAGCCTGACAATGAAGTGCTTAACCCCATAAGAGCAAAAATGAAAGATTCAGCAGAATTATATACGGAAAATCTTTTAAGCTTTCCCTCGGATAAACCTCATAAAAGAATTGACTATATTTTCGCAAGTCCTGATGTTGAATTTATTTCAGCAGATATTCCTGCAATTGTAGCAGCAGACCACAGACCAGCCGTTGCAGAAATTAAATAATCAAAAAATCAACCGTTGCAGTTTTTACTGCAACGGTCTTTTGTTGTTTGAAAAAAATTCAGTTTTTACTCGTCTTTTCTGCAAGGCGTATTGCGTGTATCAGCGGAACTATCAGAACTCCGCAAAGCAGGTTGCTTATTCCGTGTGTTATATCGAAGGGGAAACCTGCGGCTACCCATGCTATTGTTCCTTTAAAATCAAGGTTGAAAAGCAATGCCTGCGCAGGTGCATATAAAATTCCGTAAAGAAAACCGTGTAAAGAACATACGACCATATACACTATGGGCGCAATCTTTTTTGGCATATTCTTAGGAAGCAGCATTGTGAATCCCCAGAGTACAGTCCATATATACAGATATGGTACCCACCATGCAGAAAATCCACCAAGAAGCCCTGCAACAAAAACAAAAATGTAAATAGGATACAGAGCTTTCTTTCTGTAAACCACAGTAATTGCAACAATGATAACGCCTACGAGATGAATGTTAGGAAGAAACTCCATCAGCCATTTTGACATATACATCAGAGCACCCAGCATTGCAAAAATTACTGTTTCTCTTAAATTGATTTTCACGATTTTGTCACCATGAAAGCATATGTTTCGTTTTCAACTATTTCAATTGTGTCAACACCGCTCTGTGCAAGGTTTCCGCCGATGTAAAAAGCCCAATAAGCGTTGTCTTTTTCGTAATCAGCAGTGATTCCGTTTACTTCCTTGACATACAATCCGTAAGGGCCTTCATCGCCTGAAATAAGTCCGAGTTCAAGCAGTGCATCGCCTACGATTGTTTTGTCAGTGTGAATTTCAAACGTTTTCACATTTGAGTCATAGTCCGTTACTGTGAAAGTAAATTTTGTTTTACCTTCACCCAAGACTGTCACATCTGAGGATGCAACGGTAGTTGCAGGTGTTTCTTTTTCGTTGTCGTTACAAGACGTTGTAAACAGTGCTACGGCCGCAACGAGCACAATACAAAGAATTGCCGACAACACGCGTTTTGTGAGTGTTGTTTTCATAATTTGTATTCTCCTTTTAATTTTTATTGACCTCTTCCCGGCTCTCGCAGTACTTGCGAGGTCTTTTCTGTATACGGATATTTCGACTTGGTGCTTTTTCTTTCACCTTCTCAGGATATAATCCCAATGGTTTGTCCCTGATTTGCGGCATCAGGCAGAAAGAAAAATTACAAATGTGCACCTCACGGCGGCGGGCCCGTGCAGGAGTTTCACCTGCTTCCCCGGATACGAAGATATATTATCATATCTTGTAATAAAATGCAAATTATATTTCAAATAAAAAATCCTCTTATGACAGATGTCGATAAGAGGATTTCTGTTATATGTTTTTAACGGATTTGTCCGCGTTTGAGCAGAAAATTATTTGTTTTCAAATGCTTTCTTTTTAGAAAGAAGAACAATAGGAACAAATACGAAAATTGCTACGATTGCCGCATATAAGAACATACTTGAAGCAGGAACAAGTTTTTCTGCACCGTATTCAACGATTGTGATGTTTGATGTGCGGCAAGCAATATCGCCGAGCATAGGACCAACAACCATAGGAATAAGAACGAAGAAAATCATTCTGATACCCTGGAAAAGACCAACCTTGTCTTCAGGGATAAAGTCACGCACTGCAGCGCTTAACTGAATCTGAAGTATTACATAGCCGATAAGTGTAGGTGCGATACCGATAAGCACTACGATAATATTTGTTGAGAATGAAAGAACAAACAAACCAACTGCAAAAAGGATAATTGTGGGGATGAATGCTTTGATTTTGTTGTTTCCTGCAATTTTCATAAGTACAATAATTCCGCCTGCTAAAAAAGCAACTGCCAGAACTGCAGTGATAATTGTTTTTGCATCAAAAACAACACCGGGAAGAACGCATTTTTCAAGGTAAACAAACAGATAGGGGAAGAATACCTGAACTGCAACATTGTAAAGGCAAACTGCAGTAAGTGCAAGATAAAGCTTTGAGTTTTCTTTGATAACAGATGGTCTGAAACCATAGAAAAGGTCTGCCCAATAATTTGAGTTTGTTTTCTCGCCTTTAATCTGAGGTTCTTCCAGCGTGAAGAGTCCGGCAAACCCGCAGAGAGCAACAATAAGACCGAGGCCAAGGAAGAATGCTTTGTAAGAAATAACGCTTCCCTGTGCAAGACTGCCTACGCCCATAACTGCGAGCATAGCAACAAGTCCTACAACCATAAGTGCAGTTTCAACTTTGGGTCTTACTGCAGGGTTTGTAACGTCTGTAACCCATGCGTTGAATGCGGAGTCGTTACTCGTTGAACCCATAAATGTCATCAGCATATCCATCAGGATAACGGCCCATACAGAGAAAGCAAGGATTTTTACTTCGTCAGAAAGACTGAAAAGTGTTGCAATGTTTTCTTTTGTGATAAAGCCGAAAGATGCGGTAATAACGCCCCAGATTATGTAACCTGCTGAAATGAACATTTTACGCTTTTTCATCTTTTCGCTGAGCGTGCCCATAATGAATGTTGTTACAACTGCTGTGATAGCAGAAAGGGCAACCATTCGGCTGATTGCTGTTGTTGGAGCCATAACACCGCTAAGTGCTGTAGCAGAAACACCTTCATAAATTTCGCCGTAAAGGAACGTGTTGAAATACATGTTTTCAAGGTTCCATGCAACACCGCCCATAAGGCTGAAAAGAATAATGTTCAGCCATATACGCTTTGAAATTTTCTTTTCCATAGTTTTTTCTCCTGTTCTTGTTTTTATATGTGAGCCTCTGCAAAACCGATACATTCACGGCCGAGAAGCGGGTTTGAAATGTTTCTCGCATTGAAATAAAGCCGTAACGTGTTTCCGTGTTTTACCAGATGGCTTGCATAGACAAATTGTTTCATCCATTCCTTTCCGTCAATCACCATAGGCTCAATAAGCATTTTCTGAAAAGTGAAATCAAGACCGTCAGGCGATGTCATAAGAAAAATGGCAGAATGGCTTTTTTTGTCTTTTTCGTAAATTCCGTTCTGAATGCCCACATAGCCATCTTTCAGTTTATAAACTTTAAGACAACCACTGCAGAGATTCAGGTACGGATTATTTTTATCGGGTGAAATCAGCGGTGATGATGCACTTATATAACCGCTTGTGATGTTTTCGCTTTCTGCATAATTTATATGTGTAGGCTCGCAGAATTTGCAATCGTCAATATATGTCATACCGCAGGAATAATAAAGACGGTTTTTGTTTTCTTCCTGAATAAGAAAAGGATTTGACAGCGAAGTGCCATAGGGACTTACTTCAAAGTCTTTTGTGTTTGTAAGTACAGGATGAGGCTCTGACCAATTCAAAAGGTCTTTGCTCTCTGTAACGTAAATTTCAGAATTCCATCTGGCTAAATTTATTACATTCAGAGCATTCATAAATAAAGAGCGTGTTCTTTCGTAAAAAAGGTAGTATGTACCGTCAATATAATTTATATTAGGTCGCATTGCTCTGCCCAGAATTTTCTGTTTTTTTGAGAAATCAATTCCATCGTGGCTTTCTGCGTGATAAACTCCGAATGTTGTATGGAAAAACATATGCCATTTTTTATCATGACACTTGTCAGGGGTAAGAAGTGACGGGTCAGCCACAACAAAACCGCCGTCAAAAGGCTTTAATACGGGACTATCTTCACTTACTCTGAATTCGGCATCAAGCAATTGTTGAATAGTAAGGTTTTTCATAAACTACCTCATCATAATTTTATGAATTGATTATAACACATAATTGAACATAAAACAACCATAATGTAAAAAACTGTCTTTTGAAAAAGTATAATGCAATTTGTAGATTGAAGATTTGCCGCTTTTGTTTTATGTGTTGACGTTTTGAGATTTTTTTGCTTGGTTCAGGAACAGTAGCAAAATGTAAAGCAGGTCACAAACAAATTATATTTTGCACCATACTGCTGGATTTTCATATGATAATATGTTATTATTATTTATTGGTGGTGTGAATATGAAAAAAATTAATTCACTTAGTTTATGCTTTACATTTGCAGGATGTTTTCTCGGTGCAGGCTATGTTTCGGGACAAGAATTATGGCAGTTCTTTTCTTCTTTCGGAATGAACGGTTACATAGGTCTTTTACTTGCTGTTATTCTGCAGGTTCTGTTCGGAA
>JAZQWT010000115.1:0-5545 GCA_045632485.1 Acutalibacteraceae bacterium | reverse complement strand
CTATGGCTGATACCGAACAAAAGCTTATTTGCCGAATATTACGGCTACCGGGTTGCCTTTTATGGTACAATTCTGCTATAATTTGAATACAAAATTTATTTTCAGGGTGATTTTAAATGAGTAAACAGCCTAACGTTTTATTTATAGTGACTGATGACCAGCGCTTTGACACTATTCACGCCCTTGGCAACGATAAAATTATAACGCCTAATCTCGATAAATTAGCATCAAGAGGAACATCCTTTGTCCGTGCACACATTTCAGGAGGTACCTGCGGTGCGGTATGTATGCCCAGCCGTGCGATGATTCTTTCAGGCAGAAATCCTTTTCATCTTGAAGAGCTTGGAGGCAATATTCCTCCCGAGCATAAAACTCTTGCAGAAGCCTTTAAAAATAACGGCTATGAAACAATAGGTCTGGGTAAATGGCATAACGGCTGTCCTGCATATGCGAGAAGCTTCACTCAGGGTGCAAAAATTTTCTTCGGCGGAATGTGGGACCATTGGAATGTACCCACCTGCCTTTATGACCCCACGGGTGAATACGATAATGTGATAAATTTTGTTGTGGACTTCTTCAATGACAATCATCCTATGCAGCAGCATTGTGACGAATTTGATCCGGGTAAGCATTCAAGCACTCTGCTTACCGATGCAGCAATCGACCTACTGAAGAAAAACGTGGGCAAAGAAAAGCCGTTTTTTATGTACCTCGCTTATCTTGCACCCCACGACCCGAGAACAATGCCCGATGAATTCCGTCTGATGTATAATCCTGATGAAATTGAGCTTCCGCCTAATTTTCAGGAGATTATTGACACAAATTATCCGCTTATGGTGCATCGTGACGAGCATCTTGCGGCCTATCCCCGTGATGAAAAGGAAATCAGACGTCATATTGCCGAATATTTTGCAATGATAACTCACCTCGACCACGAAATCGGCAGACTTCTTGACGCTCTTCACAAATCAGGTGAAGAGGATAACACAATTATCGTATTCACGGGCGACAACGGTCTCGCTGTAGGTCAGCACGGATGGCTCGGCAAGGAAGATATTTATGAGCACGGTGTGAGAATCCCTCTTATTATGGCAGGTCCCGGCATTGCAGAAAACGAGCGGAATGATGCTTATGTTTATCTTTATGATATTTTCCCCACACTCTGCGAAAAAGTCGGGATTGAGGTGCCTGATTCCGTTGACGGCAGAAGCTTTGCACATCTTCTTGACGGACAGCACGGTGAAAGCTTCCGTGATGAGCTTTATCTGATTTTTGATAACTTTGTCCGTGGTGTAAAGGATGATAATTATAAGCTTATCGAATACCGCAACGGTGACGCTCAAGATGATAAATGGACTTTCCTCTATGACATAAAAAATGACCCGTGGGAAACAAAAAATCTTGCTGATAACGAAGCATACAAAGAAACAGTTGCTGAAATGAGAGAAAAAATTCTCATTCACCGTGATGAGTGGGAGGAGCAGTCCCACCCATAGGGAAAGGACTTCTGGACGAGATTCTGAGTATTAGTCTGAAAGCAGAAGTTCATTATAACACGAGCATTTTAAAAATATTGTTGTTGATTACTGCAATAGATATGGAATTAAGTAATGAAAAACTCCGGGGTATCAAATCCTCGGAGTTGCTTTTATTGTTTGAAAGTGGTCAAAAAATATTACTTAGTGTCCGATGGAGGAGATGAGGAGGATTGAACTCTTGATGCCATTCAAGTGCTCTCCCAAGACACGCAAAAACGCACCCTGGTTTTATTGATTTTTTCCTTTTTTTATGTTACCATAAATTAAATTCCACAGGTTGCGGAGTGTGAAAAAATGACAACACAAGAATATCTGAAATTAATTGACGAAGTAAACAAAAACGGAAAATATAAGGCAGACTGGGCATCCCTCGCCCACCACAAAGTCCCCGAATGGTATATGCATGACAAGTTAGGAGTCTTCATTCATTGGGGTGTTTACAGTGTTCCTGCATACGGAAACGAGTGGTATTCCCGTGGTATGTATGACCGTAACGTACGCGAATTTGAACATCACAGAAAAACCTACGGTGAACAGAATGTTTTTGGCTATAAAGATTTTATCCCTATGTTCAGAGCAGAAAATTTTGATGCTGAAAAATGGGTTTCACTCTTTAAAAAAGCG
The DNA here is from genome assembly GCA_045632485.1 of Acutalibacteraceae bacterium. Classification (GTDB taxonomy): domain Bacteria; phylum Bacillota; class Clostridia; order Oscillospirales; family Acutalibacteraceae; genus SIG575. The sequence continues at coordinate 3,383 of JAZQWT010000115.1, read as the reverse complement.
GGTATGAAATACGTTATGCCCGTTGCTGAACATCATGACGGCTTTGCAATGTACGACACCGAATTCAATCGCTGGAATTCCACGAAAATGGGACCGTGCAGAGATGTTGTGGGCGAATTGAAAGCGGAGTGCGAAAAGCAGGGCCTTACTCTTTGTGCATCAACACACCGTGCAGAACACTATTTCTTTATGAATCCCGGCAGACTTTACGACAGTGACATAAACGACGAAAGGTATTCAGATTTTTACGGTCCTGCCGTTTATTGCGAAGAGTTTGACCCTGAAATAATCCACACAACAACCGCAGATACATATTCAAAAGGTGCAAGTAAAGAATGGCTGGAAGATTGGCTTGTACGCACCTGTGAACTTGTTGACAGATATCAACCCTCTGTTCTCTATTTTGACTGGTGGATTCACAATCATTCATTCAAGCCTTATCTCAAAAAACTTGCAGCTTATTACTACAACCGTGCCGATGAATGGGGCAAGGAAGTTACAATCAATTACAAGCACGAAGCTTTTCCGCCTTCTGTTGCCACATTTGATGTTGAACGTGGTGCTCTGACAGGCATATCCCCTGTTTACTGGCAGACGGATACTGCAATCGGCAAATGCTCTTGGGGATATAGGGCAGATAACGAATACAAGTCCTCACGTCAGGTCATCTGCGACCTTGTGGATATTGTTTCCAAAAACGGTAATCTGCTCATAAATATCGGTCCGAAAGCTGATGGCACAATCACTGATGAAGAAACACAGGTTCTGCTTGATATGGGCGAATGGCTCACAATCAACGGAGAAGGAATTTACGGCACAACGTACTGGAAACAATTCGGTGAAGGTGAAGTCAACGCGGAAGAAGGATTTTTCAAGGACGGAGACGAAAAGGCATTTACAAGTAAAGATTTCAGATTTACATATAAAAACGGTTATCTCTATGCTTTTCAAATGCGCCCGTCAAAAAACGTAAAAATCAAAACCCTCAAAAAGCATATCCCTCACGACTACATAATTGAAAACATTGAGCTTCTAGGAAGTGGAGAGAAAATTGAATTCACAAGAGACGAAGAAGCACTTAAAATAAATCTCAAAGGTGAATTCAACAGCGACTTGCCGATTTGTTTCAAAATTGCAATTGGATAGATACTAAAAAAACTCAGGTTCACTGATGTTTTCAGCAAACCTGAGTTTTTTTACTTTATACGTCGCATCATATTTCACAAATCCCACAAGGGATCTATTTTATTGAAAAAAACCACTTCCGAAGAAGTGGTTTTTCATGGTGGAGACGGTCGGGATCGAACTCTTGACCTCCCCCATGCCATTCAAGCGCTCTCCCGATATGCGCAAACACACACACCCTATTTTATAATTCAAACAAACATAATCACATCAAGAAGTCAACCATTGGAATAATTGAGCGTTCCTACAAAATTCCAAAAATCTCCATTCTAACTAACATATGAACCAACAATAAAACCATCAACAATATCACAAGCGAGCTTTGAAAAGAAAAAAATGATTGTTAATTGCTTAATTAAACGGGTTGAAGTTTTCAGAGGTTACAAGCTTAAAATTGAGTTTAATATTGACTTTGAGCAGTTTATGGCGGGTATTGATAAGGTGGCGTAAAAAAGTGGTAATGACAGAGAGCTAAAAACTCTCTGCCGGATTTTTTATAAACTTTACTCAGGTTGAAATATGCTGTCAAAAATTCAATTTTTCGGTTATTTTCTTTTGTTGTAACAACTGTTATAATACATATGAACTTAAAGAACGGAGGGATAATAATGGACATCAAAAAAGTAGGCGAACAAATCGCAGTTTTACGAAAGTCAAAGAACCTTACACAAAGTGAATTAGGTGAAAGAATAGGCGTATCTTTTCAGGCAGTAAGCAAATGGGAGCGAGGTGAAACCTTGCCTGATGTTACTTTACTTCCTGATTTAGCAAAAATTCTTGAAACAACTGTTGATTTTATTTTGCTCGGAAATGAAAATATTATAGAATATAAAGGAAAATTTACAGTTGCAGACATGAAAAACGGGTTAAACTGTTTGAAAAATGCAGGTGAATATTTAGGTAAAGAAAATATTATTTATCGTGCGGCAATTAAGGGAATCAATAGTGACTTGAATACAGATATAGAAGAAGCCTTTAATAACGACTATATATTTGAAGCTTTCTTGGCAGAAGCTATAATTCAGAATTTGATTTCAGGATTGTATGTTGATATTAGTGATGTAAAAAACAATTTCAAACACGACCATTTTAAAAATATTGTTGTTGATTACTGCAACAGATACGGGATTAAGTAACGTAAAACTCCGAGGCTTCAAAATCCTCGGAGTTGATTTTGTTTTTAAAAAATAGGCAAAAAAATAATTACTCAGTGTACTGTGGTGGAGACGGAGAGGATCGAGGGGCAAGCCCTCGTATTTGCTTCGCAAATAATCCGATTATATGTTCCTCGTGCTCCGCCAAGGCGAACCGCACGAGATGAACTATGAGTTCGATCCTCTTTATAAAAAATAACAGAGAACAGATTTAACTGTTCTCTGCTTTGGTGGAGACGGAGAGGATCGAACTCTTGACCTCTTGAATGCCATTCAAGCGCTCTCCCAGCTGAGCTACGCCCCCATATTTAAAGTAAGAAGTAATAGGTAATAGTGAAGAAGTGTTCACTATTAAATAAAAATCCAATTAATAAATAAGTGCGGGTGATTACTTTAAAAGTATATCACCCGCTTTTATTTTAGTCAAGTATTTTTAATTCAAAATCTGCCGTTAAGGCAAAAAACTTGCCACAGGAAACGCAGTGATAATTTATTGAAAAACCACATCAGTAATGGTATAAAGTTCACTATGGCTAATGCACCTGTGAATTATCATAAAACTAACGTCAGTGATAGCTAAAAAAACTGCTATGGGTAATGCTACTGTGAATTATCATAAAACTAACGTCAGTGATAGCTAAAAACCTGCTATGGGTAATGCGCTGACAAATTATCATAAAACCAACATCAGTGATAGTATAAAATCACTCAATCATTCCCATATATCTTGCAAACCAATACATAAGCATATATGAGTAACCGGGTACAGCAGATTTTTCGTTTCCGCCATCAATATGGTACGGTCTTGAGCCTAAAACTGAAAACTTTCTTTCATCCCATGCAAAGGGTACAAGTGGTTTTACATTTCCGCCCCAGCGTACACTTTCATCTGACATAACCACGTTTTTGCGTGTGCTGTTTATCATCTTATAGTCTATAAGACTCAAGGGATAATCCTGAAGAACTTTCACATTGTAATCAAGGTCACAGACATCGCCTGTAAATGCACCGTAAATAAAATTATAATAAGGATTGCCCTCAATT
>JAZQWT010000114.1:0-6488 GCA_045632485.1 Acutalibacteraceae bacterium | reverse complement strand
AACAACCGTTTTGTTGCAGTAAGCTCAAGAATGTACGGCAACAATAAAGCAGGCAATTTCTACGGCAACAGTATTCAGAGTGCGATGAATATTCTCTGGGGTAATGACGGTGCAGAAGAAGTACTCGCTAACCCATATCTTTCCGAAAAAGAAAAAAATCAGATTAAAGAATCGCTCAGAAAAGAGCCAAACTACATTCTTATCTGTTTCAATGATATTGTAAAAAAAGGTATTTATAAACTTCCTCAGGCAATCAGGAATATTGCCCTTACAAAAGAATGCTTTGTTTCAAAAATGAGTTGCGGACTTTCTCCCGAAGATATGAAAAAAGAAGGTCTTATCGGTCAGGAGCCCCATCAGATTATGGCACAATGGGGTGCGGAAACATTTACAAACCCCGAAGTTATTCTCAACACACTTAAATACCTGAAAAACAACAAAATGTACCGATGCTCATTTGTCAGTTATTTCAAATTCCTTAATCTTACAATTTTAAGATTTGTAAACTGGCAGAAATTTGCATCAAAACACTACATTTTACCTCACGGAATTATGACGGGCAGAGGTAATGTTTACACATATCGTACTGCCCACTATTCAATGTCGACATCTGTGTGTAAGGATGTTGACACCTGTGGTGCACAGGACCACGAATGGAGTGCAAACATCGGCGAAACACTGGCTTTATTCACAACTCATCCTGCAGGTAACGGAAACGGAAAATATGGTGCATCTCCCGGCTACTGGATTGGAAACGGCAGACGACCTATGAGTGTACAGCATGAAAGTGTAAATATTACTATTTACAAAATCCCTTTCAAAAAGCGTCTTGGTGAATCGGCTGTTGCTTCAATGACTCACGCATTTATGCCAAAGGATTTCTACGATGAATTTGAGCATAAGGGTAACATGATTTTCGCAAGGAAAAACGGTGTATTTGTTTCCATTATTTCAGACGGAAATCTTCAGTACAGGCCTTTTGACGAAAACTCTGCAAAAGGTGTTCACAAGGGAAGAAAATATCCTGAAGAATACAGCCTTAAATCCGAATTTGACCTTTGCAGATTCGGTGGAGAATACCACACATATATTACAGAGCTTTCCGATGCTGACAAAGAAACCTTTGAAGAATTCAAATTAAGAATTGCGAACAACAAAGTCAATTTCGGCAATAACGGAAAAGTGGAATATGAAACTGATTCAGGTGTTATAGCTGTTTCTTATGACGGAGAATGGACAATTGACGGAATTTCTGCGGAAAAAGAATTCTTACGTTTTGACAGCAAATTCTGTAAAGCAGAAAGAAAGCCTGACACCGTAACTGTTGACAGCGGAAAAAGCCGTCTGGTTCTTGATTTTAAAAACGCAGAAAGACATTTATAAGCATAACAAACTGACCGTAAGCATTGAAATTAAATGCTTACGGTCATATTTTTTCTTGTTTATTCTATGTTATATGCTCCGCGTGCCCACAGAATCCATTTTGAGCGGTCAAGAGGATTAACTCCTCGTCTCGGATTTATGTGCTCCAAGCCATCATTACACTCACGATAACCATAAAAATTCTGTGAAAGCACAGCCTTGCCTGATGTAAGTGCTGCTAATCTTTCAGGAAAATTCATCGACGTTGCAACAGGAACAATTGCCTCAAGGGTAACCATTCCCGAGCGGATAACGGGACTGTCATATTCTCCGCCCATTTTTATTATTTCAGAGAAAATTTTCCCCGAAAAATCTTCAGGTGCAATAACACGGATTTTAAGTAACGGTTCAAGGATAGTTGTGCCAAGTTGAGAAAGACCATTCATAAACGCCATAGGTGTGCATACAAAGAAATCAAGAGGATGTGTGTGAATTGTATGATGTTCACCACCCACAAGAGTACACTTGAAGTCTGTTACTTCCCAACCGTAAAGACCTTGTTCAAGACAACTGTTAAACGATGTGCGGATGTGTGACTGATAACGATAAAAGCATTGATTGTTCGGCAATTTTCCGTGATATGAAACACCGTAACCTCTGGGCATCGGTTCAATGTTAAAATCAACAACAGCCCAGCAAGGCTTGGGCATAGTATAACTTGCATGTCCGATACCTGCTGATGACGGAGTTTCTTTATATATAACTGTAGGAGGAGAAAATTCAGCAGAAAGATTATATCTTTCTTTAAGAAGATTTGAAAGGACTTCAAGCTGAATTTTACCTGTTGTACTTATTGTTATTTCCTTTTGTCCGTTTTCCCACTTTGCATCCATATACGGCTCTTCGTCTGACAATTCGTTGAGAGCTGCAGCAAGCGTGGGTACTTTCAGAGGATCAGAATCTGCAGGTGTTACCTTTACACGCAAAAAAGGATTAACAAGATTTGCTGTTTCACTGTGTAATGGTTTGCCGATATAAAAACCATTCTTTGCAGAGGGAAGTCCGCATACAGCTGCAACATCACCGCCACTCACTTTTCCTATATCCGAGCTTTTAGCACCGCAGAATTTTTTAATCTGTGATACTTTTTCTCTGATTGATTTTCTTTCTTCGATTTCAATCGCATCAGATTCTGTAATAAGACTTTTTTCAGGAGCAAACAATTCAATTTCATCTCTGTTTGAAATTTCACCGCCAAAAAGACGTATGTGAGAAATTTTACCTAACGACTTATCGTGCTCAATTTTAAATATAATTCCGCATAAATCAGAAGTCTTTCTACGTTTAGAATCAGGCATATATTTCACTAATATGTCAGCAAGCTCTTTTACGCCCACCGAATATTTTGCACTTCCGAAAACAACAGGCATAACTCTGCATTCAGAAATCTCTCTGCGGATTATTTCATCGGCTTCTTTTTTTGTCAGTACCTTATCTTCCAGAAATAATTCGGCAACTTCATCAGAAATATCAGCAAGTTTTTCTGTAGCTCTGATACAGAATGTTTTTTCATCAACTTCAGTTACCAAACAATTTTCAGTTCCCTCATTTTCAATATCTGTCAGAACAATATGTGCCTGAGAAGATATACCTTCAAGTTCCCCTAAAACCTTAGAAGCATCTGCACCTGCTCTGTCAACCTTGTTTATGAAAATAAGTCCGGGCAATTTGGCAGCGTCAAGTGATTTAAGAATATTTTCTGTATGAGCACGCACTCCTTCAACCGCTGAAACAATAACAACCGCATAATCGAGAGCAGAAAGTGCACGTTCAACCTCACCTGCAAAATCAATATGACCGGGAGTGTCAATAATATTGATCGTTGTGCCTTGCCACTCAGTTGAAGCTGTTGCAGTGCGAACTGAAATACCTCGCTGTTTTTCAACAGAAAGGCTATCGGTTGCAGTCGTTCCCGAATCAACACTACCTGCATTACGTATAGCACCGGTCAGAAACAAAAGTTGCTCTGTGAGCGTAGTTTTTCCTGAGTCTACGTGAGCAAGTATTCCGATGTTATGAAAAATTTCAGCCACAGACTTTTCCTCCCTGAAAGCATTTTTCTCATTATAGCATTTCACATTGTAATTTTCAACGCAAAATATTATTTGATTTTTATTTAAAGAATGATATAATAAAATCAATAACAAACATTTGGGAGAACAGTTATGGAAATAAGATTGATAAAACCTGAAGAGGCTGTAGATTACCTTAAAATATCTGCAGCATCATTTATCTGGAAATTTGATAAAGAAGTAGACAAAGAGGTTAAAGTACCTGTTCTCGGTGCTTTTCAGGAAAATAAACTTGTTGCAGGTATGGAGTTGTTTGATTTCAAATGTAACTACTGCGGAAGCCTGATAAATACACTCGTTTTCAGCGGGATATGCAGTCAGCCTGAATACCGTTCACTTGGTGCTGTCAGAGCAATGTTTGATAAAATCGGCAGAATCTCCCTTGAAAAGGATATTGTGGCAGGTTTTCTTGCACCGTTCTCAATTGAATATTATGAGAAATTCGGTTATGCGGCTCTTAATCGTACTTTTGCCATCAGAGTTCCTTTCAATAAACTTAAAAATATTCCACACAATAATAACGTAGAACTTTATACAGGTGAACAGTTTGAAGAACTGTGTGTTCTTCACAACAAATGCGCGTTCAAGGAAAACCTTGTAGCAATCAGAGAAGACAGAAAGCATTTCTGTGAAAATCCTATTGAAAATGCAGATTATACATATATTCACCGCGATTTTCAGGGCGAAGCAGACGGATATGTGCGTTTCATAATAAAACGTCCCGATGAGCTCGTTTGTGAAGAATTATTCGCACTCACTCCTGATGCACTTAAAGGAATTATTGGATTTTTACGCGGTTATGAATGCATTGTGAAAACTCTGCTTGTGAGAAATCAGTATCAGGGTTCACCTTTTGCCTGTTTTGCTGATCGGATAAGCAATGTAAATTACGAATATCAGGGAGGCTATGCAGGAAGAATATACAACCTGAAAAAACTTCTTGAAAATAATAAATATCCTGAAAAATACGGCAGATTCAGCATCCTCAGCCTTGATGAACTTCCTCAGAACAACGGTATATTTAATGTTGAATATGAAAACGGAAAAGCTATGGTCACGCAGACAACAGAGGGTGATTACGACATTTCACTTACAGCTCCCGCAGCAGCAAGGCTCTTACTTGCAGGTGAAGGTCATACAGCAGAAACTGCGATTTACATTGACGGTGCAGAACTAAAAAATAATGCAGATGATTTTTTCAGAGCTTTTCCCCGTCGTGCAACACGTTTTACTGACAGCTTATGGTCAATATAAAATAAGCAAACTAACACCTTAGGAATTTTCTGAAGGAGGTTTCTTGAATGAAAAGCAAAACTTGTACAGGCTCAAAGATAATTTCGGTTATCCTTGGAGCAATTATCGGCGGATTTATGTGGCGATGCAGAGGTGACGGTGGCTTTGGCTCATCATGGGGGCTTTACAGTGTAGGTCTTGTGTTTATGCTTCTCATCTATCACTTTTACGGTAACCGCAAGGGTATGAAATACGAAATGATACCTTTAGGCGGACTTATGATGGGTCTTGGTGTAACAGGCTATGCAACCGTACTTGAGCAGCTTGCAGGTGTTGTGTGGAGTGACCTGCCCTATTCCGGTGAAATGTTAAACGGTCTTGACCCGGTTTTTATCGGTCCTTACGGTGATGTTTATGCACCGATTGACCATATCAGCGGTGCTGTAATTCTCCTGATTATGTCTTTCACGCTGATTCCCCTTTTTGCCTTTTTCCTTACATCACTTTTTTCAGGTAAGGAATATAAAATAAAGCACTATATTATTGCCATTGCAGTTTATATGATAGCCCAGACTATATTCAAAGCATCGGTTTCTCATTTTATTATCCAACTCATAAACCCCGACCAGGTGGCTTACGCAGCAATGGGTCTTAAGGAATACGGACATGAATTTTCAAGCCCTATGGCAGCATATATGAGTCATTTTCTCAACAGAGGCTGGGCTCAGGATATTCCTTTTTTTGAAAACTACTATATGAGCATTGAGCATATTTCCGATGCACTTGCTGTTTTTGTGCTTTCAGGATACGCACTCTTTTTCCGTAAGGACAAATACACCTGCTTCGGCTCACTTATCCTCAATGCACTCACAGCAATTACAACAACTGTTCTTACTCCCCTTGTTTCAAGTCACTTCAATTCAGGCTTTTTTCAAGGCGTTGAATTCTCTGCACTTTTCAGAAAATTTGCATCATGGGGTGTGTGGGAATTCGGCACAGGATTTTTCATCGGTCTGTTTATTATGGCATTCCTGGCTCTCACAGCAGAAAAAAATACAGAGTGCGGTGACTGTGATATGTCACCGATTATTTCTCACAAACAGATTAATTTCGGTTTCAATTTTATCCTGACGGTTTTCATCCTTGGTGTAACACCTGCAAGAGCAATCGGCATCAGATTTGCACGTCTCCTTGTGCACACAAATGTGCTTTCTGACGATGAGCCGCTGGGTACGATACTTACTGTTGTACTTGCAGTAGTCTTCGGCTTATTTATGATTAAAGTAATGGGCGGAAATATACTGAAAAAGGATTCAAATGCATTTGATATGTCGCCTGTGGATTTTGCAAAAATCACTCTTCCCTCATATCTTGCAATGTGCTTCATTGTGTATTTCTTCTTTGACAACATCGGAATCCTTAACATAAAAACAGACATCACAGTTCCCCTTATGCTTGTGGCTTCAGCTTTGATAGCAATTATTTATATACCTTTCAAAAAGTACTGCTTAAAAAAATAAGTTGAATTACAACAAAAAACCTCCGACATAGTCGGAGGTTTTACTTTGTCTGTTTACTTTTATGAATAATAATCTCTTGCACCGTAAAGTTCAAGCATAATGTCGCTCAATTTCTTGAAGATAGGAGTAATTTTTCCGTTGAGTTCATATTTGTTAAAGGGTTTCTCATCTTCAAAACCAAGGTCATAGAGTTTTGTGTAAAGAGCTATTTCTGTGTTCTTTGCGTTATTATAACTCCATG
>JAZQWT010000113.1:0-3058 GCA_045632485.1 Acutalibacteraceae bacterium | reverse complement strand
AGCGGAGGAATCACAGATTCTCGCAAATTACAAAGCAAAAGCATCAGCTGTTACCGATGGAATAATCAGAAGCGGTCTGCTTTCAAAGGCTCTGCAGGCTTCAAATGCTGCAGGTAACGAAGAAATACTTTATGATAATCTTGCAGGCTTCAAATCGCTTGTCTGTGTTGCAAAACAAGGGAATGCTAATATTTCAAAAAGTCTTGAAGAAAAGGTTTTTGAAGGCAGAAAAGCTCCTGTTTACTCAATAGCCGAAGCCGAAAAAGCATTTCAGTTTATCATCGATAAGCCCGATGTTTTTACGGAAGACATCAGCGAAGAATTAAAGGCAATTCTTTCAAAAGAGGCTCTTATTGAGAAAAGAAAAGTCCGCCTTGCATCGAGCGATAAAATCAATAAAATGCTCGTTTCCTCAACGGGTAAACTCGAAAGCATAAATAAAATCGTTGCAAGTGAATACGCAAATCTCGGCGACTCTCTGCGTATGCTCATTCTTACCGACTACATCAAAAAGGATATGCTGAAACTTGTCGGCACGAACGAAGAAATCCACGCTCTCGGCACGGTACCCGTGTTTGAATCAATCCGCAGAACAAATCCTGATATAAAGGTTGCGGTGCTTTCGGGTACACTTGTGATTCTGCCCGATTCAGCCGTTGAAACTGCGCAGGAAATCGCATATAACGAAGGTGTGCCGTGCAGAATAAAGAAGCTTGAAAACACAAACCACACCGAAATCATTTTCAGCGGTTCAAACAAGAACAAAGTTTCTATCATAACAAAAGCATTCCAGACAGGTGTTATCAATGTTCTCATAGGCACAAAATCCCTGCTCGGAGAAGGATGGGATTCGCCGAATATCAATTCACTCATTCTTGCGAGTTTTGTGGGCAGCTTTATGCTCTCAAATCAGATGAGAGGCAGAGCAATCCGAATTGATAAAAAGAACCCCGAAAAGGTGTCCAATATCTGGCATCTTGTGACCGTTGAGCCCGATTCAGAAGACGAAATCATCAGCGATGACTTTGAAACAATGAAACGCCGTTTTGCCTGTTTTCAGGCACCTGCATATAACAGTGATGTTATCGAAAGCGGGACAGACAGAATTGATATCCTGAAAGCACCTTTCAATGAACAAGGGCTTAAAAATATCAACAGACAGATGATATCCCTTGCATCAGCAAGAGATGTTACGGCAACACGCTGGACAGGCACAGTAAAGGGAAATGCACACCCTGAAGTTGAAGAGGTCAGTGAAATCCCTGCAGAAGTTCAGCCCTCAAAGGCAGTACATAAAAACAAAATCTATGCAATTATTCTTGCAATTCTCATAGTCCTTTCAATCGTGATTATAGCAACATCAGGTGCTTTTGGCGGAATTATCGGATTCCTGATAGCTTTGGTATCATCAGTATTCCTTATCAAATCTGCATCAGTTGTGATGAAGAATTCTTCTCCCGAAAAAACTGTCGCAAATATCGGAAATGCAATTCTCCGCACCCTGAAGGAAATCGGAGAAATTGAAAGCAGAGGAGCATCTGTTTCGGTTGAGAAATCGCAGAAAAAGAACACGGTAAACTGCTCTCTTAAGAAAGCAACAGCAAGGGAAAAGAACGTGTTTGCAAAGGCAATGAGTGAGCTTCTTTCTCCCATTGATGACCCAAGATATCTGCTTATCGGCACAAAAGGAATTTCGAAGTTAACAAGCAGAAATTATGTTCAGAGTTACGCCTGTCCGTCAATTATTGCAGTCAATAAAGAAACGGCAGAAGTCCTGGCAAGAAACCTGAAAAAGACAGGCGGAAAATTTGAGCTTGTATTCACAAGAAGTGAGCACGGCAGAAAAGAACTTTTCAAATGCCGTAAATATTCTTATATCAACGCAAATGATAAACTTGTAAAAAACAAAAAAATCGTAAGATAATTAAAACAGAATCCCGATAAAACACAAACAGCCCGTGGCTTTCCACGGGCTGTTTGTACATATGTAATCTTTTGGTATTCACTCAAATAAAACACTTGCATACAGCGGAATCGGCAAGAACAAATTAAGAGAACTTTCGGATGGTAAAGGTCAGTGTTTTACGTTTTTTAACGGAACAAAACGTATGATCAAAAGAAAAGAATTTGATGAATTCATTTCAAAAGTACATATAATCTAAAAAAGTAAAGGAGCTTTGGTCCCGATAGAAAAATAGTGGTGACAACAATCTGAGATTATGATATAATAATAGTGTTATATTATAACTCTTCAAAAAGGAGTCAAAATTGCGAAACGTAAAAAAGAAAAGACAAAAGAAGTTGCATTTTAAACTTTAAAGTTGTACCTCTTGCTATGAATAAAATGGCTTGATAAAGTCTATGTTGTATTTACACCAATTTTACACCAATCTGATGTAGATTTACGGAGAGTTATGGAGAATGGTGTAATTTTAGTGTAAACAGATAAATTTGGAAACCCTTGAAACATAGGGATTCGTAGAGTTATAAAGGGTTGTGAAGGTATGGTTAAAATCATGTTCGTCTGCCACGGCAATATCTGCAGAAGTCCTATGGCGGAATTTATTTTAAAAGATATGGTAAAGAAGAAAGGAATTGAAGATAATTTCTTTATTGCTTCTTCTGCTACAAGTACGGAAGAAATATGGGGTGGCAGAGGTAACCCTGTTTATCCGCCTGCAAAAGCTGAACTGAAAAAGCACGGTATTTCCTGCGAGGGCAAAACAGCTGTTCAGCTTAAAAAGGAAGATTATGATAAGTATGATTTATTCATTTGTATGGACAGTATGAATTACAGAAATATTTTACGTATTTTCGGCTCTGACAAAAAAGAAAAGGTACGTAAGCTTATGACATACACATCACGTGGCGGTGATGTTGACGACCCCTGGTACAGCAGAGATTTTACCACAACCTTCCGCGACATTCATGATGGTTGCGAGGGGATTATTAAGGAGTTGAATATGTAAATGAAAATGGTCTTGCTTACAGCACTCGGTGTTGGCGGTGCAACACTTGTCGGTTCAATTCTCGGGTTTGCTTTCAAAAAGATTTCCCA
>JAZQWT010000112.1:0-1725 GCA_045632485.1 Acutalibacteraceae bacterium | reverse complement strand
TTCAGTTCGTCGAGGATTTTCTTGTGTTCATCGTCATCAAGAGCATATTTCCATGTGGGGATAACTGAAAGAAGTGCACCGATTGCGGGAGGTACGGAAATGCAGAAGAAGAGCATTGCCATATAGCCGAAATATTCATTGTTGAAGTTTGCTGCACTCTTATCGAGGAAATCTCTGATAATATTGCCCTGCTGGATAAACTCGTTAAGCTTCTTGATGTTGTCGCCTGTGTAGTTTACCATTTCGCAGGTGATACCGTAAATAATTGAAGCAAAACCACTGCCGATTTTAACAAGGAAAGTCTGTCCTGAGAAGAAAACACCGTCAGGTCTGATTCCGTAGTGATATTCCTCATAGTCAACTGCGTCTGAAATCATAAGTGTCTGAAGAACAGAGTTAAGACCCATTGCAACACCGCATACTGCGAAGATGAGCATTGTAATTATAAGGAAAACAGGCTCTGCGAGGCGGTGCGGGAATGCAAGGAAAAGGAAGAAGAGAGACAACTGAGGAAGAACTGAAACAATTTTTGAGCCGTTGTAAAGCTTTTTCTTTGTTGTTTTTTCAAGCATTCTCGGCACAAGTCCCATAATAACAAACTGACCGATGAACAAGCCGCCACCTAAAAGCGCAAGGTAGAGAAGTGACATCATACCGTTCTGTGAAGAATAGTAGTTGTTTACAAGAGGAATTGCAACAATCATCATAAGCTGTGAAGGTGCGTTAAGAAGACCTGAAAGGAGAATCTGTCTGAAAGGCTTGTTTCTCCACATAATTTTGAAGTTTTCTTTTACAGAATACTTTTCTTCTGAAGGCTCGATGTTTTCGCGTGTTCCGATACCTGCACACTGGAAAAGTGCTGCACCGAGAACTGTTGCGATAAGAGCTGTAAGGAAATAACCTGTTCTCGCATCGCCTTTAAGTGCAGATGTCATCATTTCTGCACAGGGTGAAAGTGCAAGCATTGCAACACCGCCGCCTACACCTGCAAACATACGTGCAAGAGAAATAAGCTTTTGTTTATCTTTTTCGTCCTCTGTCATAAGAGCAGTAATGCCCCATAAAGGAATATCACCTGCTGTATAGCTCATACCCCAGAGGATATATGAAAATCCTGCCCAGAGAACACATACAAGGTTTGTACCTTTAAGAATATCTCCTGCTGTGCCCACGTATTCCACGTTTACAAAGCAGAGAATTGAAATTATCATAACAATGCCGGGAACAAAAATAAGATAAGGACGGCATTTGCCCCATTTTGTTCTTGTTTTGTCAACGAGCGAACCCATAATCGGGTCGTTGAATGCGTCCCACACACGTGCGACAGCAATAATCACACTTACGATAATCGCAGGTATGTAAAGAACATTCTGAAGGAAATATGAAACAAGAAGAACGTTTGTAACATTATAAAGAACGTTCTGTCCCATAAGACCTGTAAGGTACATATTTCTTTCTTTTTTCGTGTAGGTTTTTAAGTTAGTATTACTCATATCCACACTCCTTTGTTTTTGATATATTTATTGTAACATTTATTAATATGTTTTTCAATGAAAAAAAGAAATAAAAAAATACGTATTTTGTTAAATTATAATTTATCGAGTTGTTAAAATTAATCGTTGCCTCCCTTGCCTAAAGGGAGGGGGACCGCGTAAGCGGTGGAGGGATAAAAGTTAATTTGAATAAACTTTAAAAATATCCCCCAGTCAAAACCTACGGTTTTGC
>JAZQWT010000111.1:0-5212 GCA_045632485.1 Acutalibacteraceae bacterium | reverse complement strand
TTTTTCTGCAAGTGTCATAATTTCTACACTCCTTTATTTTAATTAGTTTAAACGCGTATTTAATAAATCGGCATAAACTCAAACACGTTTATGCTGCTTTATCTGCAATTTGTCTTATGCACGAGACATGTATTCGCCTGTTCTTGTATCAATGTTGATCATTTCGCCTTCATCGATGAAGAGGGGAACTTTAACTTCTGCACCTGTTTCAAGAGTAGCGGGTTTTGTAGCGTTAGTAGCTGTATCGCCTTTGAAACCGGGGTCTGTCTGTGTAACCTGAAGAGTTACGAATGTGGGAGGTTCAACGCCGAAAACGTTGCCTTTGTATGAAAGAATTTTACATACCATGTTTTCTTTAACGAATTTAAAGTTGTCACTGAGTTCTGATTCGTTGATGGGGATAAGCTCATAGCTTTCCATATCCATGAAGTAGTAAAGACCACCGTCACTGTATGAAAATTCCATATCTTTACGTTCAATGTAAGCTGTGGGGAACTTTTCTGTGGGGTTGAAAGTTCTTTCTGTTACTGAACCTGAAATAACGTTTCTGATTTTTGTTCTTACGAAAGCAGCACCTTTACCGGGTTTAACGTGCTGGAATTCGATAATCTGATAAACGTTACCGTCCATTTCAAATGTAATACCGTTTCTGAAATCGCCTGCTGATACCATAATTATTTTCCTCCAAAAGTAATTTTATTAATCCTTTATGATAACATTCTATACTATTTTACCTTATTTTTCAAGTGTATACAGAAAAAATATCTTATTCTTCGGGCATAAATGCTTTGTGAACAGCTGAAACTGCTCTGTCAGCATCTTTCTTGTCGATGAGAACAGAAATTTTGATTTCGCTTGTTGAAATCATCTGAATGTTAACATCAATTCCGTAAAGTGCTTCAAACATTTTTGCTGCTGTACCGGGATGTGATTCCATACCTGCACCTACAACTGAAACTTTAGCAACGTCTGTATCGCACATAATTTTGCAATCAAACATTTCTGAAAGAACTTTTACTGCTTCATCTGCGTTGTTTTCACTTGTTGTGAAGCTGATATCTTTTGTGCCGTCTCTGCCTACTGACTGGAGAATAACGTCAACATTAATGTGTTTTGCTGCAAGTTTATCAAAAACCTTGAATGCAACTCCGGGAGTATCTGAAAGACCTACAAGTGAAATTCTTGCAACGTCTGTATCTTTAGTTACGCCTCTTACTAACATTTTTTCCATTTTAGCAACCTCCTTGACTATTGTGCCGGGTTTATTTGTAAGGCTCGAAAGTACTTCAAGCTCAACATTGTATTTCTTTGCCATTTCAACTGAACGGTTGTTGAGAACCTGTGCACCGAGTGTAGCAAGCTCAAGCATCTCATCATATGTGATTTCATCCAGTTTCTTTGCTCCCTCAACTTTTCTCGGGTCAGCAGTGAAAACGCCTTCAACGTCTGTGAAAATCTGGCATTTGTCAGCTCTTAAAGCAGCAGCAATAGCAACAGCACTTGTGTCTGAACCGCCTCTGCCGAGAGTTGTGATATCATCATATTTGTTAAGTCCCTGGAAACCTGCAACAACAACAATATTTCCTCTGCCGATTTCTGTGCGAAGACGGTCAGCCTTGATATTGTGAATTCTTGCTTTCATATAAGCAGAGCTTGTATTGAAACCTGCCTGCCAGCCGAGAAGAGAAATCACAGGGAAACCAAGTTCTCTGATTGCCATTGCAAGAAGTGAAATTGAAATCTGCTCACCTGATGAAAGGAGCATATCCATTTCACGTGCAGAAGGGCTTGCACTTATTTCTTTTGCTTTTTCGATAAGGTCATCAGTTGTATCACCCTGAGCTGAAACAACAACCACTACGTCGTTGCCTGCTTTGTAAGTGTCTGTTACAATTTTTGCAACATTTCTTACTCTGTCAGCATTTGCAACAGATGAACCGCCGAATTTCTGTACGATTAAACTCATATATAATTCTCCTTAAGAATAACTTACAAATTTAGAAAAGTCTTATTACTGACTGTGCTTCAAAGCTGCCTGATTCTTCAATATCACTTACAAGCTTTCTCTTGATATCAGACGGAGTGATGAAAGCAATTTCATTTTCAGGTGCATTTTCACGTGTGATGAATTCTGCTCCTGCGAATTTTTCTTTAATTTCCGCTTTTGCTGCCTCAACATCAGAAGCTGTAGCTCTTACATAAAGGCGTGTAAGCATTTCGCTTGATGAAACGAGGTTGTTTTCAACTGCTTCGCCCCATGTGTAGCCGATTTTTGTACCTTTACTTACAGCACAGTCAATAACGTCAGCCACAACAGCACTTGCTGTGGGAAGTTTACCTGCGCCCTTGCCGTAGAAAACTACTTCGCCTACTGCGTTACCATCAACCATAACTGCATTGAATACATCATTAACGTTTGCAAGAGGTCCTGTAGCATCAATAAGTGCAGGGCTTACTTCCGCACATACTTTTTCGTCAGGGCTTCTCATTGCAGTGCCGAGAAGTTTAATAACCTTGCCGTAATTTTTAGCATATTCAACGTCTGCAAGTGTAATTTTTGTGATACCCTGTGTAGGAATATCATCGGGATAAATGTGTCTGCCGAAGCAGAGAGAAGCAAGGATACAGATTTTACGGCAAGCATCAAAGCCCTCAATATCATTTGTGGGGTCTTTCTCAGCATAACCGTTGTCCTGTGCAAGTTTAAGTGCATCTTCAAGACTCATATTCTCGGTAATCATTTTTGTGAGAATAAAGTTTGTAGTACCGTTGAGAATACCTGCAATTCTTGTAATTTCGTTTGCAGCCATACATCTTGAAATAGGTCTGATAACAGGAATACCGCCGCCTACCGATGCTTCGAAAAGGAAATTGATATTCTTTTCTTCTGCAATTTTAAGAAGCTCGTATCCGTGAGCTGCAACAAGTTCTTTATTTGATGTTACAACGCTTTTGCCGGCTTCAAGACAAGCCTTGACAAACTTATAAGCAGGATTAAGACCACCCATTGTTTCAACTACGATCTTAACATCTTCGTCATTCACAATATCATTGAAATCCTTTGTGAATTTATCCTTGTAGGGTGAATCCGGAAACTCTCTCAGATCAAGGATGTGTTTGACCTCCAGAGAGTTAAGATTATTGTTTTTTACTATCAGGCTGTTGTTCTTGCTGATTACTTCTGCAACACCGCTTCCGACAACACCGTGACCCATAATTGCAATATACAATAGAATCGTCCTTTCGTAAATTGTTTGAAAAGCAAACAATTTCGGAGTTTAATGATGTAATTATACCATATTAATTCAAGCAAATAAAGAGCAAAAACGAACTTTTTTTATTTTTTATTATTTTTATAAATAAAACATTGTCTTTTTCTCTTAAATGGTATAAAATAAACTAAACAGACACAAATATGTCAAGTTTTTATAAATCAGGAGGCGTAATTTTGGAAAACCCTTTGACGAATACTGAAAGAAAGAAAAAAACAATAATCAATATTCTGTATTATGCATTGCTTCTTGCCTTGTTTTACTGTTTTATGAAATATGCTTTCGGCTTGTTTTTCCCATTTATTATGGCATTTCTTGTTGCAATGATAATGCAGAAGCCAATTAACTTCGTTTCAGAAAAAACGAAAATAAAAAAAGGTGTCGTTTCAGGTATACTGATTCTTTTACTTGTGGCAGTAATCGGTTTTCTTATTTCATTGCTGGGAGTAAAAATATGGGAAGCTTTCCGTGATTTCCTTGATTTCCTTGCAAAAAAATTCGGTGACCTGCCAAACTTCCTTGACAAGCTGGAAATATGGGTAGCAGACAGAATAAGATTTTTTCCTGATTCTATGGAATCAAGCATAAATTCAACTATTTCCGACACAATTAATAAATTCAAAGAACAGTTTGTATCTCCCGAATCCGGAACAATTATGCAGGACGCTATCACTTCTCTGCCTATTTCTTCGGTTCTTAAAAAAATTGACCTTTCTGCATTGTCTTCATCAATCAGCGGAGTATGGTACACTGCAAAACAGATTCCTACAATTTTCCTTGCAGTAATCGTTTCCATATTTGCCTGTTGTTTTATGGCTTCAGACTATGACAGACTCACAGAGTTTGTAAAGCGTCAGTTCACGGGGAAAAATGAAAATTTTTCAAAAGCAAAAACTATTGTAACAACATCATTTAAAAACCTGATAAAAGCATATGCTCTTATTATTCTCGTCACATTCGTGGAAATGCTTTTAGGTTTATCTGCTCTCAAACTTTTCGGAATTTATAAAGGCAGTTGGATTGTATTTATTGCTATGGGAACTGCAATAGTTGATATTATGCCTGTTCTCGGTACAGGTACAATCCTCCTTCCCTGGTCATTATATTCATTCATTTCAGGTGATATCCCTATGGGTATCGGCGTTCTTGTGCTTTATGTATTTATCACAATTATGCGTCAGTTCATCGAACCTAAGCTTGTTGCAGGTCAGTTGGGACTTCCGCCTTTTGTGACAATCGTGGGAATGTATATCGGTCTTAAGATTTTCGGAATCATCGGTATGTTTGCAGTTCCCCTTACAATCATTCTCATAAAGCTTCTCAACGACGAGGGAGTTATTCACATATGGAAAACTGCCAGAGATGAATATTCAGAACAATCTGTACAAAAAGAAAACATTAACGGAGGCGACACAAATGAAAGCACTGAAAAAATATAAATTCTGGTTTCTTACAGGCTCACAGGACCTTTATGGCGACGAATGCTTAAAGCATGTTGCAGAACACTCTGCTGAAATTGTGGATTATTTCAACAAATCAGGAAAATTTCCTTTTGAAATAATTCTTAAACCCACACTCATAACAAACGAAGTTATAAGAAAAACCTTCAACGAAGCAAACCTCGATAAGGAATGTGCAGGCGTCATCACCTGGATGCATACTTTTTCACCTGCAAAATCATGGATTCTCGGACTTAAAGAGCTGAAAAAGCCTCTTCTTCATCTTCATACACAGTTCAACGAAGAAATCCCCTACGATAAAATCGATATGGATTTCATGAACGAAAATCAGTCTGCTCATGGTGACAGAGAATATGCTCATATCCTCACAAGAATGGAAATTCCCCGTACAACTGTTGTAGGTCACTGGAAAAGAGAAGAAGTTCAGGATAAAATTGCTTCATGGATGACAACTGCAATAGGTATTGTTGAAAGCAGCAA
>JAZQWT010000110.1:0-2141 GCA_045632485.1 Acutalibacteraceae bacterium | reverse complement strand
ACTGCAGCTTCTGTTTCAGAAGCACTCAAAGTCGGCTATCGTCATATAGACACTGCACTCGCCTATGGCAACGAAGTTCCCGTAGGCAAGGCTATTAAAGAGTCAGGCATTCCGCGTGAGGAAATTTTTGTTACTACAAAGCATTGGATTATTGACCGCGGATATGAGAAAACTCTTGCAGCCATTGATAACTCATTAAAAAACCTTGGCATGGATTATATGGACCTGTATCTTATCCACTGGCCTTGTGTAGAAAAAGTTTCTCCTGACTGGGCAGAAATCAATGCTGATACATGGCGTGGTTTTGAAACGGCTTACAAAAACGGTAAGATTCGCGCTATCGGAGTAAGTAACTTCCAGAAAAAGCACATTGACGCTCTTGATGCAACAGCCGAAATCAAGCCTATGGTTAATCAGATTGAGTTTCATCCCGGTTATCTCCAGACAGATACAACAAACTATTCAAAAGAATACGGTATGTTAGTGCAGTCATTCAGTCCGTTGGCTCTCGGTGTAGTATTCAAGGATGAAACAATGAAAGCCATTGCAGCGAAATACAACAGGACAATTTCTCAGATTACACTCCGTTTTGTTCTTCAGATGGGTGTCAATCCATTGACAAAATCTGTAAATCCGGCACGTATCTTCGAAAATGCACAGATTTTTGATTTCGAATTATCTGCAGAAGACGTGGCAACAATTGCAACTCTTCCTGAAATGGGGTTCACAGGCTGGAAGCCTGAAGATGCACCTGCAGATGCTTTGGTTAATTCATAATAAATACCTAACCTGAGAAAGTTCAAAATAACATTTTTAAAACAGCACAGATAACCGTTGAAACATATGTTTTAACGGTTATTTTTTACAAAACAAATTTTTAAAGCATTAAAATATATTAAAAAGCAGGAAATTATCTTGCACAAAAGCAAAATAAATGATATAATCACAAAAGTAATTTATTTCAACAAAATCTTAAAGGTGTTTAATGAAAAAGAATATTTTAATGATTAACAACCCTCGCTCGGGTATGAACAAGAACAACAAAGAGCTTTCTGATGCACTTGAGGTTTTCAGTAATCACGGCTACTGTGTGAATCTGATGAACACAACAAAGTCAGGCGATGCAACAGAATATGCAAAAAGCTTCGGCAGTGACTATGATATAGTTGTCTGCAGAGGCGGTGACGGCACATTCTGCGAAACCTTAAACGGCTTAATGACTCTCGAAAACAAGCCCGATATCGGTTTTTTACCTGCAGGTACAACTAATGACCTTGCAGCAACTCTGGGGCTTTCCGTTCAGAGTAAAAAAGCCGCTGAGTTTATTATGACAGATTCTGCAAAGCCCTGTGATATCGGCACTTTTAACGGCAGATATTTTACTTATGTCGCATCCTTCGGTGCTTTTACAAGATGTGCATATGCAACTTCCCAGAAGCTTAAAAACAGAATCGGCAGACTTGCTTATTTCTACGGTGCCGCAAAAGACGTGAAGGAGATTAAATCTATTCCTATGCGTTGCGTTGTAGACGGCGTTGAAATCAAGGGCGATTTTATGTTCGGCTCGATTTCTAATTCACGTACAGTAGGCAAAATTATCAAGCTTGACGAAAACAGAGCTTGTCTTAATGACGGTAAGTATGAAGTGCTTTTAGCAGAAAATCCCGGCACAGCAAAAGGTTGGATTGAACTTGCTGACAGTGTTTTCAGCAAGAGATTAGACCATCCGTGCATTAAACTTTTCCATGCCTCAAGTGTAACGGTTGAAACAATTGACGGCTCACCCTTTCCCTGGACTATTGACGGGGAATTTGCTGGTAACGTTGATACAGCGGAAATTGAAATTACAAAACACGCTTTCAATATGTTCCGCCCTGCATTCTCTCACGAAATTGAAGATGCTGACAGCACAGTAACAAAATAATAAAACAACGTAACAAAGCACCCTGAAAGAATTTAACCTTCAGGGTGCTTTATATGTCTCTTCTTTATCAGAAAATTCATTTTAATTGTTTTCCACAGCTCGCCAGCAAAGTTTTGTTGCACAAATTAATGTACCTTCATATTCATTGAAATCGTTTTCTGTTACATCACCACAATCACACCAATAAATGCAATCATCTTTAAAGAACATGGCAGAA
>JAZQWT010000109.1:0-11630 GCA_045632485.1 Acutalibacteraceae bacterium | reverse complement strand
GAAGGTATGTCTTTTGGTGGAATTTTGAAAATCAAAACCGACGGAAAACTTTCCTGCGACCACAATACAATAACTCTCCTTGACGGAACATATATAACCATTTATGGTTCTTTCGCTACTGATTATAATGCGGAAAATTCTGATATTGACGAGAGTATTGACTACAGAAAATTCAACGATGAAATCCTCAGCAATGTATGGGATGTGCCCTATGATGAACTGAAACAGAAGCACATAGAAAGCCATAGAAAATGGTTTGATAAAGTGAAATTTGAAATGCCCTATGATGATTTGTCACACATTTCCTGCGATGAAAGGCTTGACGATTTCCACGACGGTAAAAATGATCTCGATCTGATTACTCTTTACTATAACTTCGGCAGATATCTTCTTATTGAAAGCTCGTGCAAAAAAGCAAAATTGCCAGCAAATCTCCAGGGTATATGGTGCCATGGTTTCAATCCCCCCTGGGGAAGCGATTACCACACAAACATCAATCTGCAGATGAATTACTGGCCTGCAGGCCCCGCAAATATTATTGATGCGGAAGAACCGTTTATAGATTACGTTAAAAGGTCAAGTGTTTTCGGAGAAAAAACTGCAAAAGACCTTTTCGGTGCAAGAGGATGGGTAATTAACCACACATCAGACCCCTTCGGCAGAACAGGTGTGCACGACAGTGTTGACTGCGGATTTTTCCCTATGGCAGGGCCATGGCTTTGTATGAATCTGTGGGAGCATTATGAGTATACGGGAGATGAAAATTATCTGCGTGAAATTTATCCCGTTTTGAAGGGAGCCTGCGAATTCGTCTCTGATTATCTTGTGGAAGACAGTCAGGGCAGACTTGTGACTTCACCGTCAAATTCACCTGAGAATGAATTTTATTATATTGATGAAAACGGCAAAACTCAGGAGAGTATGCTCACTTACGGTGCGACTATTGATTTTGAGATTATCGATGCACTTTTCACACGCACAATTCACGCTTGTAAAGTTATTGAAAACGATGAAGCTTTCATAAAAACTCTTGAAGAAATTTTAAGCAAGCTTCCGCCTGTTAAAGTAAGTGAACGTTACGGCACAATTCAGGAATGGATAAAAGATTATGAAGAAACAGAGCCGGGACATCGTCACGTTTCGCAGCTTTTTGCATTGCATCCCGGTGATAAAATCAACGAAAGTAACCCTGAACTTTTTGAAGCGGCAAAGAAAACAATTGCACGCAGAATTGAAAATGGCGGAGGTGCAACTGGTTGGTCAAGAGCATGGACGGTGAATTTCTATGCAAGGCTCAAAGACGGCAACAATGCAGAAAAGCATCTTAAATCACTTCTGAGCCATTGTACGGCCTACAACCTTTTTGACGTGCATCCGCCGTTCCAGATAGACGGCAACTTCGGTGGCGTGGCAGGTATAACAGAAATGCTCATCCAGAGCCACGAAGGTACACCTGATAACAGAATTGTTGAATTACTTCCCGCACTTCCCGATAGCTGGAAGGAAGGTGTAATCTGTGGCGTAAGAGCACGAGGAAACTTTGTTTTCAATATTGAATGGAGAGAAGGCAATCTTAAAAAAGCAGTTGTAACTGCTGAAAAAGATGGCATTCTGCAGATTAAATCAAACGCAAAAACACAGGCAATCAAAAAAGAAATTTTCGATGAAACAGATTCTGTTCTCAAACTCAGAATGTGTGCAGGACAGACAGTTGAATTAACAAGCTGAGATATGAAAAAAGTTATTGTAATCGGATGTCCCGGGGCGGGAAAAACAACCTTTGCAGAAAAACTTAATAAAATTACGAAGATTCCTTTGTATTACCTTGATGCCATATGGCATAAGCCTGACAAAACCCATATTCCGAGAGAAGAATTTGACGAAAGAATAAAGGGAATATTTGGGGAAGACGAGTGGATTATTGACGGTAATTATAAAAGAACAATTGAAATGCGTCTTAAAGAATGTGACACAGTTTTTCTTTTTGATCTGCCGACAGAAGTTTGTCTGCAGGGAGCAACTGAACGAATCGGAAAAGGTCGCTACGATTTGCCTTGGCTTGAAACAGAGCTGGATTCTGAATTCAGGCAGTTCATTGAAACTTTTCCGGAAGATACTTTGCCGTATATTTACGGACTTCTTGAAAAATACAAAGCAGAAAAACAGATTATAATTTTTAAAACGAGAGAAGAAGCAGATGGATTTTTAGAAAAAATGAGGTGAAAATCTGTGCTTAAAACATGTGTGGAATTTAAAAGCGGAAAACCATATATTTCTGTTGACGGTGAACTTGCTTCACCTCTGGCATACACAACTTATTTTGAAGAACGGGGCGAATTTTCTGACTTTATAAAAGCCGGATACAGAATGTTTTTTATAAATGTTTCTTTTACTGATTTGCCCATCAACAATGTGACAGGCTTTTCCCCTTTTTTAACAGGTGTTTTTGAAAACGACATCCCCGACTATTCGGAGTTTGACGGTGTGGTGGAGAAAATTCTCAAAGAATGTCCGGATGCTCTGATTTTTCCGAGAATCAATATTGCAATGCCACGAAAATGGCTTAACGAACATCCTGACGAAACTGTGGAAACTCCTACGGGAAAAAGGGAATCCCTTGGCTCACAATTGTTTTTGCGTGACGGTGCAAAACTTTTGCTCGAACTCGTTTCACATATTCGTTCATCTTCTTACTCCCACAGAATCGCAGGGTATCAGCTTTGCGGCGGCACCACTCAGGAATGGATGCACCACGATATGGCAGGTTCATTTTCACTGAAAAGTTTTGCAGATTTTAAAATTTGGATGAAAGAAAAATATAATAAAGACGGTGTGCCTGAAATTACAAAAGAAGATTTGTTTAATTCCGATTTTAACGAAATTGTCAGTCTTTACGGAGAATTCTGCACCCATACGGCATCGGGTGCAGTTGAACATTTCGCAAAAGCATTGAAAGAATTTATAAATGACGAGCAGATTGTGGGCGTTTTTTATGGCTACAATGTTTTTGTAAATGATTATCTTCTCGGTATTCTCGGTCTTCGTTTTATTATTGATTCACCGTATATCGACTTTTTCTCGTCGCCATGTTGCTACGATTTCAACAGAAAATTAGGCGTTGACTGGGGTGATATGGTGCCTCCTGTTTCTCTTAAAACTCACGGCAAACTTTATTTTGTTGAGTGCGATATACGTACTCATCTCACAAAAAGTATGCATTCTGCAAGACCGGGAAAATGTCCTGAAAATTTTTATTTCACCCAAGACGAAAACGGTAATAAAACAGTGTGGAGTGGTCCTGAAAATTCAGTATTATCTGTGTCAGCACTTCGCAAAGCATTTATTCATCAGCTTACAAAAGGTTCAGGTATATGGTGGTTTGATATGTGGGGCGGATGGTATAAAGATACGGAAATTATGGCTGAAATTGAAAAGATGAGAATTATCGCACAAAATTCCGTGAAGAAAATTGCAGAAGATTTTCCGTCATCTGAAGCAGTTATGTTTATTGATGAAACAGCTTATCTTAATTATCCCCGCGGCAGTTGTTACCGCCATTCTCCCAACGAAACAAGGCATGAGCTTGGCAAGACAGGTATTCCTTTTGATTTGTGTATGGTTGAAGATGCGGAGAAAGTTTTACATAAATATAAAGCGGCAATATTTACATCTCCCGTTCCGTCGGAGCAGGGGATTGGTGCAGAAAATTTATGTAAAAAAATGAACATTCCTTACATAAAAACAAGCGAAGGGAAAAATAATTTCAAAGAGAATGAACTTCGTGAATTTCTTGTTTCAAACGGTGTTCATTGTTACAACAGCGAGGGAAGTGTAATTTATTGCGGAAACGGATTTTTGGGAATTCATTGTGTGAATGACGGAAAAACAAAAATAAAATTGCCGAAAAAGTTCGGTGTGAAAAATCTTTTCTCAGAAGAAATTGAAGAAAAAGAAACAGACGAAATTTCACTTGACGCAGAAAAATATCAGACATATATTTTTGAATTATTTTAAAATAAAAAGACATCAGATTTTTTAAAAATCTGATGTCTTTTTTGTTCAATAGATTACGTGAATCAATATGTAACCGTATAGTCTTTTATAAAGGTAAAGCCGATTGAGCCTGAATGTGTGCCGAGAAGGTTTACAGTCATATTCATCACAAGGGGGGTTGTGTACACAATGTGTGTGATTTTGCCTGTAGCTTTGTCCATAGTTGCCTTGATTTCGCAGCTATAGTATGTTGTTGAAAATTCTTTTATGAATGAAGCTTTCTGTGCGATTTCGTGTGTTTCAATTACGTCGCACACAGCACCTACACCAATGCCTGCTGTGGGGTTTTTATGGTCTTTGAGTTTGAGATAAATTTCATATGTGTTGCCTTTTTCTTTGCATTCGGCTTTCACAACATAGTCAGGTGAAAGTTTACTTACATAACTCTGCTGGGGTACAATAAAGTTTTCTTTGATTTCTTCTTTTGTTGCAAAAGTTGTGGGTTTTGTGTCATCGCCCATAAGAGATTTAATCATACTTTCAGCAGTTGATTCGAGTCCTGCAGGGATAACTGTTTTATCTTCATTTACAATTCGTCTTTCAAAATTCTTTACAACTTTTGTTGCATCTGTTTTGATTTTGTTCGCACTCTTGTTGAAAAGTGCAACAACTTCTTCTACAGTATCAGGGGCGTTTGAAACGGGTTTATCAGCTTTTTCAGTTGTATTTTTTTCGTTTTCTGAAGTGTTTTTTTCTTCTTCTTCTTTTTCTGAGTCTTCAGAAGTTTCTTTTTCAGAAACGTTGTTATCTTCATCTTCTTTTGTTTCAGATAAATCAGATGATTCTTCGCTTTCGATTGTTGTGTTTACTTCTGCTGAGGGGCTTTCTGTTACATTGTCGGTATCCGGCTTTTCTTTGCTGCATCCTGAAGATAATACGATACCGAAAACAAGGATAACTGCCAATAATGATGAATACCATGCTTTTTTGTTTTTCATAATAAAAATTCTCCTCCTGACGGAAATTATATTAACATAAAGAGTATACAATATATGTACCTCTTTTTGCAACAATATTTGCATTTTTAAGGGTATAAAAGCAATAAAAACATTATTGTAGCGTAAAATAAACAATAAAGGGTGTATAAAAAGGTGTAAATTAATCAAAATGATGATTGACAATAAAAAGCTTTTTTGATAAAATACTAAAGAAGACCCGACTTTTGTGGAAAGTCTGTAAGAGAGAGTGCGTCAGAGGCTGAAAGCGCACTTCAGATAAGTAGTAAGCTCGGCAACACTTCGTGATACCCCTTAATTTAATAAAAAGAGCGGATACTCACGTATCAATTCGGGTGGCACCGCGGGTTTTAGTTTACTCGTCCCGGGAATTATTTTTTAATAATTCCCGGGGCTTTTTATTATATTTAATTAAGATTATTATGCAAACGGAGGTATATAAAATGTACAGAACTCATCGTTGCAATGAAATAAGAGAAGAACACATCGGAAGTCAAATTCAGCTTGCGGGCTGGGTTGATGTTATCCGTGACCACGGCGGTGTTCTTTTTGTTGATTTGCGTGACGAAACAGGTGTGACACAGGTTGTTGTTCACGACGAAAATCTGCTTAAAGGTGTAAGCAAAGAAACTGTTCTCTCTGTTTCAGGTACAGTTACAAAACGTGACGAAAACACAGTAAACCCCAAAATCGAAACAGGTCTTGTGGAACTTGTTGTTGATTCACTTGAGGTTCTCGGCGTATGCTCAAGAGATTTGCCTTTTGAAATCGGCTCAAACGACACAAATGAAAACATCAGACTCAAACACAGATTCCTGGACCTGAGAAATCCTGAACTTCATAATAATATTATTCTCCGTTCAAAAGTTATCGGACACATGAGAAGACTTATGGAAGAAAGAGGTTTCCTTGATATTCAGACTCCCATTCTTACTGCTTCTTCTCCTGAAGGTGCACGTGACTTCCTTGTGCCCAGCCGTAAGCATCCCGGGAAATTCTATGCACTTCCTCAGGCACCCCAGCAGTTCAAACAGCTTCTTATGGTGTCAGGCTTTGATAAGTATTATCAGATTGCTCCCTGCTTCCGTGACGAAGACGCACGTGCTGACCGTTCACCCGGTGAATTCTATCAGCTTGACTTCGAAATGGCTTTCTCAACTCAGGACGAAGTTCTTGAAGTTTGCGAAAGCGTAGTTGCAGATATTTTCCGCACATTCTCTGACAAGAAAATCACTGACACACCTTTCAGAAGAATTCCTTACAGAGAAGCAATGGCAAAATACGGTTCAGACAAACCTGACCTTCGTAACCCTCTTATTATCTGTGACCTTACAGATATGTTCAGAAGAGTTAAATTCAAACCCTTTATGAACAAACCTGTAAGAGGTATCGTTGCTCCCTGTAAGAATGAAAGATGGTTCTTCGATAAATCACTGGCATACGCTACAAAACAGGCAAAAATGGCGGGTCTTGCACATATCACTCTTCTTAATGCAGAAACTTACGAATTCAAGGATGACCCCATCACAAAGGTTATGACTGAAGAAGAAAAGAGAGAAATTGTTGAACTTACAGGTGTTAAAGAAGGAGAGACAATCTTCTTCATCTGCGATACAATTTCGGATGTTGCAGACAAGAATGCAGGTGTTATCAGAACATGGCTCGGTAACGAACTTGGTCTTATTAAAAACGATTCATTTGAATTCTGTTTCGTTGTTGACTTCCCCATGTATGAGCTTGACGAAACAACAGATAAAATTATTTTCACACATAACCCATTCTCAATGCCTCAGGGTGGTCTTCAGGCTCTTGAAACAAAAGATCCCACAGAAGTTCTGGCTTACCAGTACGACCTTGTATGTAACGGCATTGAACTTGCATCAGGTGCAGTAAGAAACCACAGCCCTGAAATTATGAGAAAAGCATTTGAAATCGCTGGTTATACTGAAGACGAAGTTGAAAAACGTTTCAGTGCTCTTTACAATGCATTCCAGTTCGGTGCACCACCTCATGCAGGTATGGCACCCGGTGTTGACAGAATTGTAATGCTCCTTGCAGATACAGAAACAATCCGTGACGTTATCGCTTTCCCCCTTGACGGCACAGCACAGGACCAGATGCTTGGTGCTCCCGGCGTTGTTACAGAACTTCAGCTCTTTGAAGCAAATGTCAGCATCCGCGGTAAAGGCGGAGTTGAAGTTATGGGTTCTGAATCTTCAGACGATAATTTCTCATCAACTGTTAAGTCTGCAAAAGCAGAAGGCAGTAAAGTAAATAAACTTGATAGCCTTCAGCAGGTAAATGAACTTAAATTTACTGCAGATGAAAAGAAAAAGATGGAATCAATCTTCAAAGCAATGGCTAAAAACGAAGAAGCTCTTTCTTCAGTCGATACAGAAAAAACAGAGCCTATGGTATATGTAATGCCTATGACAAATGTGTTGCGTGAAGACAAACGTGTTCAGCCCTTTGAACGTAAAGATCTGCTCAGTGGTGCTCCCCAGAGCACAGAAGATAGCTGGCAGGTACCCAGACTTGTAAAGTGAGGTGTTAAGACATGAGATTATATATAAACGAAATCAATAAAGCGGGCAACATTGCCGTTGATGATACAATCCTTGTCAAAGGCACACCTGCTACAGCAGGTTCAAAAATGCTTGAAAGCTTCACTCCTCTTTTCTCTGCAGAAGCAGTTGAAAGAGTTGAAAAAGCAGGATACACAGTAAGCGGCAAAACAAATGTTGGTGAATTTGGTCTTGACCTTTTAGGTGAAACTTCATTCTTCAACGAAAAAGATGAAAAACTCGTTGGTGCTGCAGCAGAGCTTGTAAAAGAAAATGCAGTTAAGGCAGCACTTAATGTTGACCTTAACGGTGCACCAAGACGTGCGGCAGCAGTGTCAGGAGTTGACTTTATTAAACCCACTTACGGCACAGTTTCACGTTACGGCATTATCGCTTGTGCTTGTTCAGGTGAACAGATTGGTGTTACTGCAAAAAATGCAGAAGATGTAAAAGAAATTCTTTCTGTAATTGCAGGTCACGATTCAAAAGACGGCACAAGCCTTCCTCAGGACAAATATGAATATTCACTTTCAGAAGACGTAAAAGGCAAGAAAATTGCTCTCGTGAAAGAACTTTACGATATGGCGTCTGATGCAGTGAAAGCAAATATCGATGCTTATGCTGTTTCACTTAAAAAGCTTGGTGCAGAGGTTGAAGAAATTTCTCTTGACTGCGTAAAATCAGCGCAGACAGCATGGCAGATTCTTATGTCAGCAGAAACAACAAACAACCTTTCACGTTTTGACGGTGTTAAATACGGCTACCGTACACCTGAATATAAAAACATCGATGAGCTTTACGTTAAGAGCCGTACAGAAGCATTTTCGTTCCTTACAAAGGCTACAATCATCTACGGTTCAGATGTTCTTGCAAAAGGTAAATACAACGATTGCTACGATAAGTCACTTCGTATCCGTCGTGTAGTTGTTGATGAAATGAAAAAAGTTCTTTCATCATACGATGCAGTTTTAACTCCTGCTTGTAAAGAAGCAAGTTATCAGGCTTATGATATTCTTGAATCTTTTGATAAAGTTTATGAAGAAAGTGCATTTACTGCGATTGCTTCAATTACAGGACTTCCTGCAATGGTTACAAAAGGCGTTCAGCTCATTTCAGATTCATTTAAAGAGAGCGTTCTTTTAAGCATTGCTCACAATGTAGAAAAGGAGGAAGCATAAGATGAAATACGAACTTGTTATCGGTCTTGAAACTCATGTTGAGCTTTCAACAGATTCAAAACTTTTCTGCTCATGCGGTGGTCATTCAAGCCCCAAAGAGCCTAACGATTGCGTATGCCCTGCTTGTAGCGGTATGCCCGGTATGCTTCCTGTTACAAACAAACATGCAATTGAACTTGCAGTAAAAGCAGGTTTTATGCTTAACTGTAAAATCAATCAGTACACAACTTTCGATAAAAAGAGTTATTACTATCCTGACCTTCCTTGTGCTTATCAGATTACACAGTGGTTCAACCCTGTTTGTGTAGAAGGTTCAGTTGAAATCGGTGACAGAAAAATCGGCATCAAGCAGATTCACGTTGAAGAAGACGCAGGTAAGCTTGTTCACGACGATGCAACAAACACTTCATTTGTTGACTACAACCGTACAAGTGTGCCTCTTATCGAAATCGTAAGTAAGCCTGATTTCAGAAGTTCAGACGAAGTTATTGCTTACCTCAAGAAACTTAAATCAAGTCTCCAGTTCGCAGGAATTTCAGAATGCGAAGAAGGTGCAATGAGATGTGACGTTAACATTTCTGTCCGTCCTGAAGGTTCAGATGAACTTGGTGTACGTTCAGAAATTAAGAATATGAGTTCACTTTCTGAAATCAAAGACGCTATTGAATTTGAAAAGGTGCGTCACGTTGATGCTATTGAACGTCATACAGAAATGCTCGTTCAGGAAACACGTCGTTGGGACGATGTTAAGAGAAGAACATTCCCCATGCGTAACAAAGAAACTGCAGCAGACTACCGTTATTTCCCCGACCCCAACCTTATGCCCGTTATCATCGATGACGAATGGCTTGCAGAAATCAGAGCAAGTATGCCTGCAACTGCAGAAGAAAAAGGCAAGGTTTATGAAGAAATGGGCATCGCAGCAAAAGAAGCAGCAGTCTTGGCTTCTGACAGAAAGCTTTGCGATGTTTTCGATGCAGTAGTAGCAGACGGACGTAATCCTAAAACAGTTGCAAGCTGGATTCTTACAGAATGTATGGGTATTATGAAACGCTTCGAAATCGAAGACCTTAACATTGCACCCTCAAAGCTCTCAAGAATTATCGAGCTTGTTGAAACAAACGAAATCACACGTGCAGCAGGTAAGAAAATTCTTTCCGCAGTGTTTGAAAAGGATGTTGAAGTTGACGCTTTCTGCGAGGAAAACGGACTTAACGCAAAGGTTGACGAAGGAGCAATCGTAAGTCTCGTTGAAAAAGTTATTGCAGAAAACGAAAAAGCAGTTCAGGACTATAAGAGCGGTAAAACAAAAGCAATGCAGTCACTCTTTGGTCTTATTATGAAAGAACTCCGTGGTACGGGTGATCCTGCAATGATAAGAAAACTTCTCGAAGAAAAACTTAATGCATAAGTATTTTATCCCACTCTGATGAGTGGGATTTTTTGTAAAAAATTCTTAACAATATTGTGTTTATATTCTGTGCGTGGTAAAATCTTCTTATAAAATAAATAAAAGAGGTGTAATTATGAAAAAGTTTATTTCAGTAATTATGTGTATGGTATTGTTTGTAAGCGTTCTGGTTGTTTCTGCTTCGGCAGAAGAAAAACTTTCTTACCTTGTTCTCGGCGATTCCATTGCCTATGCTTCGGGCGTTAAAAATGCCAAAGAAGCTTGCTACGGTAAAATAGTTGCAGATACTAACGGATATGAATATTCAAACTATGCAGTACCCGGGCATACAACAACTAATCTTATAAACCGTCTGTCAGAAGAAGCAGTGTCTGACGCAGTAGAGAAAGCAGATGTTATCAGTATCTCAATCGGCGGTAACGATTTCCTTATGAATAATATTGTGGGACTTATGTTTGATTCAATTGTAAAAAATGACTACAGTAAATTTGATGATATTGCAGAAAGTTTTTACGGCAATTTAAGCAGAATTATTGATATGATCAACGAGAAAAATGAAGATGCAGTTATTCTTATGCAGACGCTTTATAATCCGCAGTCAGGTTATCTCAGAGCACCTTATCAGCAGGGAGCAGACAGAATAAACGAAGCGATTAACCGTTATGCACAGGAAAATCCGGGAGAAATTGTTATTGTTGATGTGGCAACTGCACTTGGTGATGACCCGGAAAATTTTGCAGATGACTGTATACATCCCAGCGTTAAAGGTAACGAAATAATTGCTGATGTCATTCTTGAAAAGCTTAGTGAGCTGAATTTGGGCAAAGATACAGAGGCTGTTATTTCTGTTAAAGGTCAGGATATAGATATTCCTGAATTTTTTGCAGGTATGTTCAATTTCTACGGAGTATTTTTCCATATTATTTCTGTAATACTGAATTTTGTAACGGGCATAGTTCAGTTCTGATTTTAAAGAGGTGTTTTTTGTGACAGAAAAAGAAAAACTTCATTCAGGTGATTTATATCTGCCTAACGGTGATGAAATTATGACAGAACAACTTGCCTGCCTTGATAAACTTTACGATTTCAATATGACACGTCCTACGGAGCTTGACAAAAGAGAAAAGATGCTCAGGGAAATGTTTGCCGAAATCGGTGAAAACTGTTATATTGAACCTCCTTTGCATGCAAACTGGGGAGGAAAATTCTGCCATTTCGGAAAAAATGTTTACGCTAATTTTAATCTCACAATGGTCGATGATACTCATATTTACGTAGGCGACTATACAATGCTGGGACCCAATGTTGTACTCGCAACTGCAGGTCATCCCATTCTGCCTGAATTACGTGAAAAGGCATACCAGTATAATCAGTCTGTCCGTATCGGCAGAAACTGTTGGCTTGGTGCAGGTGTTCTTGTTATGCCCGGTGTTACAATTGGCGATAATACAGTAATCGGTGCAGGAAG
>JAZQWT010000108.1:0-1748 GCA_045632485.1 Acutalibacteraceae bacterium | reverse complement strand
CCGACGGAATCGGTACAGGTATGACTCTTACTACATTCCGCAGCGGAGAAGAATGGGAAACATACACAATCGTTATCTTCGGCGACCTCAACGGTGACGGCGTTATCGATATCTACGATGCTTCAATCCTTGCAGCAATCGTAAACGGTGATATGGAACTTGAAGAAGGCGCAGTTGAACTCTTTGCAGCAGACCTCAACGGTGATACAGCAGTTGATATTTACGACCTTGCAATTCTTAACGCAGTTGTAAACGGCGAAGTTGAAATTGAACAAATCCCCTACGTATAACAAACATATAAATTAACTTCAAATCAGGGGAATGAGGCTAACTCATTCCCCTTGATATAAAAAACACAGTCAGTTCGAAACCATCCTGACTATAATTAAAACTACGGAGTGATTAAAAATGACAAACAAAAAAACACGCTTTCTCGTTGAAAGTGCAATCATTGCTGCTATTTACGCAGCTCTCACACTGGCAATTTATCCCTTGTCTTACGGTGCAGTTCAGTTCCGTTTTTCTGAAGCGATGACTGTTCTGCCTGTTTTTACGCCTGCAGCAATCCCCGGACTTACAATAGGGTGTATTATTGCAAACCTGGCAGGACCAATGTCGTGGATAGATGCAATCTTCGGCACCGTCGCAACCTTGCTTGCTGCCATATGCACATATCTTACACGAAATATCAGATTTAAAAATATGCCTCTGTTATCACTTGTTTTTCCCGTTATTTTTAACGCCGTGATAATAGGTCTAGAAATAAACATTTTCTTTCTTCCTGCCGGAGAAACTTTTACCTTAACAGGATTCTTAATCAGTGCATTATGGGTCGGACTCGGCGAGGCCGTTGTATGTTTCCTTTTGGGCAATCCCCTTGCACTGGCTTTGGAAAAAAGCAGAATCTTCAAAAACGGAGTGATTCGATGACAAAAAAAGAACTTGCTTTGAAAGCTGTTGAAGCTCTGAAAGAAAAATATCCTGAAGCCATCTGTTCTCTGGTGGCATCTAACCCTTTTGAACTGCTGGTGGCAACAAGGCTTTCTGCACAATGCACAGATGCAAGAGTCAACATCGTTACACCACCTATGTTCGAAAAATACAAAACTATTGAAGATTATGCAGATGCAGACGTAAAAGACATTGAAGATTTTGTACGTCCATGCGGATTTTTCAGAACTAAAGCTACAGACATTGTCGGAATGGCACAAAAAATTCTTGCCGATTTTGAGGGTAAGGTTCCTGATAATATTGAAGATTTAACATCTCTCCCCGGTGTGGGCAGAAAAACCGCAAACCTTATCTGCGGTGATGTTTACGGAAAGCCTGCCGTTGTTGCAGACACTCATCTTATCAGAATTTCAAACAGAATCGGTCTTGTGGCTACTAAAGATCCAAAGAAGGTTGAGTTTGAACTCAAAAAAATATTACCCCCCGAAGAGAGCAATGATTTCTGCCACAGATGCGTTCTTTTCGGCAGAGAAATCTGCACTGCGAGAAAAGCAAAATGTGATGTATGTAACATGAACACTTTCTGTAAAAAAGTTTTTTAAGATACCACTGATATAAATACAGCAAAAATTTATAATTCCAGTGCCCATAAAAATTTTCAAGCCATCACTGATATGGATACTACAGAAAATACATTTAAATAAAAAGAAAAATTAAGGTGAGTTTATGTTTTCCGAAATTTATGATACCGAACTCAAAATTGACTATAACCATACCGAAGGGTTTAATCGTTACGC
>JAZQWT010000107.1:0-5465 GCA_045632485.1 Acutalibacteraceae bacterium | reverse complement strand
TGGTGGAGATGGCGGGAGTCGAACCCGCGTCCGAAAACTCATCCTCACAACTTTCTACGAGTGTAGCCGAGTATTTAAAATTCCCCTCAAAGTCCGTCAGTCGGCAGACTTACTTTTCGGGTAGCCTTTGATGCATGACAGGTTACAAGGCACTCACCTGTTCACGTTCACCACTAATCGACGCCCTTAAATAAGCCGTGGTACTCTTATTCAGGACGGGCGCTTAATTAAGCAGCCTGTAAAGTAGTATTTTTGTCGTTTATTTTTAAAACGTGCGGTTTTTAAAGCGGCACCGCGCCTCTACTCGCTTATCATGGTTCAAAATCCCCGTCGAAATCCTTTCATCCCCGTATATTCGCTTGCGCTCAGGTGAAGAAGTATGGGTCTGCTACGCAATTTTATAATATAACTGATATGGGTTTTGTGATAATTAATTTGTTCATCACCCATAATCGGGTTTATTATTCCCTGTTCTTGTCACGTAACGCTCTTTCAACATCGCGGGCTGCATCTTTCTTTGCGGCAACTGCTCTCTTATCATAAAGCTTTTTACCTTTGCAAAGACCGATTTCAACTTTTGCTCTGCCTTTGACAAAATAAACCGACAAAGGAATCAGCGTTAAACCCTGTTGTTTTGTAAGTCCGAAATAACGGTTAATTTCCTTTTTGTGGAGAAGAAGCTTTTTCGGTCTTAACGGGTCGCGGTTGAAAATATTGCCGTGGTCATAAGGACTGATGTGCATTCCGTGGATAAAAACTTCACCCTCTTTGAAACTGCACCATGAGTCCTTGAGGTTGACTTTTCCCTGACGGACAGATTTGACTTCCGTACCGAAAAGTTCAAGACCTGCTTCAACCGTTTCTTCAACAAAATAGTCGTGATACGCTTTTTTGTTGGTTGCAACTGATTTTTGTTCACTTTTCATGCGTATCACGCCCTTTCATTGTACAAATAAAGTTTG
The DNA here is from genome assembly GCA_045632485.1 of Acutalibacteraceae bacterium. GTDB lineage: Bacteria > Bacillota > Clostridia > Oscillospirales > Acutalibacteraceae > SIG575. The sequence goes on along the minus strand of JAZQWT010000107.1, from coordinate 4,503 downwards.
AATAAATCAAATGTAAATTATTCAAAAAATTATAAAATTTGTCTGCCTTCAATAGCTCTCTGCAGAGTTACTTCATCGGCATATTCCAGATCTCCGCCAACAGGCACACCGTATGCAAGACGAGAAACTGTAACACCAAATGGTTTTATCAGTTTTGACAGATACATAGCCGTGGCTTCGCCCTCAACGGTAGGGTCAGTTGCCATAATGACTTCCTTTACCTCCCCTGATGCTGCACGGGCAATAAGAGATTTGATATTAAGTTCTTCAGGACCTATACCATTAATAGGTGAAATTGCACCGTGGAGAACGTGATAAGTCCCTTTATATTCACGTGTTCTCTCAAAAGCCAGCACGTCAGCGGGATTTTCAACAACGCATACAAGACTTTTATCCCTTGTGACATTAGCACAAATGGGGCAAAGTTCTGCATCTGTCAGGTCACCGCAGACAGAACATCTGTGAATTTTTTCGTGTGCATCAATAACGCACTGAGCAAAATCTTTTGCCTCTTTGTCTGACATACCAAGCACGTGAAATGCAATACGCTGGGCACTTTTTTTACCGATACCCGGCATACGCTCAAACTGCTCAATAAGTCTGGCTAAAGGCGCAACCTTGTAGCCCATTAAAACAGACCGCCTAATCCGCCAAGACCGCCAAGACCTGCTTTCGCAGATTCCATAGCTTTATCCATAGCGTCAACAGATTTTTTGATTGCTTCATTTACTGCTGCAATAATCATGTCTTCAAGCATCTCTGCATCGTCGGGGTCGATAACTTCGGGATCGATTTTAATTCTCTTAACTTCGTGAGTACCGAGAACAACTGCCTCAACTGCTCCGCCACCTGCAGAAGCTGTGAATTCTGTTGCTTCGATTTCAGCCTGTTTGTTTTCCATATCAGTCTGCATATCCTGAATTTTTTTGAGCATTGCATTCTGACTCATGCCCTGGTTAGGGATTCTTGCTTTCATATTAAACTCTCCTTTTAAAAAGTAATTTATCAGTTAATATCAAACGGAATATTGTTTGCGTTTGCTTTCTTCAGAAAATCATCAAGAGGATCTTTTTTACCTGACGGCATTTCCTGTTTTGTTTCCCCTTTGAAAATACCCAATCTGTATTTTCTGCCTGCCGCTTTGTAAATTGCCTCACTTAAAGCTCTGCGGTGAGTATCAATTCTTATAAACTGATCAAGTGTGGGATTAAAGCTGTTAATAAGTACAAAATCCCCTCTCAGTACTGCACTTGAGCCTGCAAGAAGACCTCTCAAAGGCTTATCTGTTTCGCCCAGTATTGCCAATGTTTCTGCCCACAACGAAAAAGGTCTGTCTTCCTGTGAAGATGCATCTTCTTCGGTATTCTGTGCAGGTGCAGGTGCGGAAACAGGTTTCTGCACAGGTGCAGGCTGAGGCTTCGGTTTTTCTATATGTGCAGCGGGCACAGGAGGCACAAACTCCTCTTCTTCAGGAGGAGGCGGTGCGAAGCTGTCTTCAATGGGAAGTGATGGTTTCTTTTCTTCCGCTTTCGGCTCTTCTTTTTTGGGCTGAGATACTGAAATCACCTGACCCTGTGACAATGCCGAAAGTTTAAGTTCAATCTCCGCTACACGGGAAAGAAGTGCTTTATTTGTTTCGTCAAGCTTCGGTGAGCAGATTCTTACCATTGCCATTTCTGTTTCGATTCTGCCTGAAAGACCTCTTTTTATATTAGAAAGTGTATTTTCAAGCTGTGAGAGACAGAAAAGTATATTTTCAAGAGTAAATCTCTGTGACTGCTCCCCTATTTTCTTCAGTTCTTCCTGAGTGCATATAATAAGTCCATCTGCTTTTTTTACTGTTTTTACAACCATTAAATTTCTGAAGTGGCTGATGAGCTCACTGCAGAGTCTTTCCATATCGCAGGAAGCGTTGTGCAAATCATCAATCATTCTGAAAACAGTTGAAGCATCTTTTGAATTAAGGGCATCAGCAAGGTCATAGAGGTAAGTTTTACCTGCCATACCTGCTGCATTTTCAACAACTTCAGCAGTGATTTTTTTGCTTCTTGATGCACACTGGTCCAGAAGTGACAAAGCATCTCTCAAAGCACCGTCTGCAATTGAAGCAACTAAAGCTGCTGCAGAATCGTCGATTTCAAGACCTTCTTCCGCACACACAAACTTAAGTCTTTTTACAATATCTTCCACAGGGATTCTTCTGAAATCAAAGCGCTGACAACGTGAAAGAATCGTGGGAGGTAATTTATGAACTTCAGTTGTGGCAAGAATAAATTTAACGTGTTCGGGCGGTTCCTCAAGAGTTTTGAGAAGTGCATTGAATGCCTCTATAGTAAGCATATGAACTTCGTCTATGATGTAAACTCTGTATTTCGCGTTGGCAGGAGTGAAATTCGCCTCATCTGTCAGGTCGCGAATATTATCAACACCGCGGTTACTTGCGGCGTCAATTTCAATAACGTCAAGAATTGAAGAATTATCAATTCCCCGACACATTTCGCATTCGTTACAAGGGTTGCCGTTCTGCGGATTAAGGCAGTTTACTGCCTTTGCAAGAATTCGTGCACAAGTTGTTTTACCTGTACCGCGAGAGCCGTTGAAAAGATATGCGTGAGAAATTTTACCCTCTTTCAATTCGTTGGAAAGAGTTGATGTGACGTGTTCCTGACCTACAATGTCGCTGAAAACCTGAGGTCTGTATTTTCTGTAAAGCACCTGATACATCTCTTTCACCCTTTCACAAAATTAATAAACAATCAATAATCAGATTAAAAAAGGCTTTGTCTTGGTCATATGGCATGCAGGCGGACTGTGGCGCACAGCGCTAACCGCTTAATGCTGCTCGATTCCCCGCCTGACATGGTTCACGGCGCCCCGTCGCACAGGACCCACACGCCACATGACCAAAACAAAGCTTGCTATAGTATTATAATATATATTTCTCTAAAATGCAAGAGAAAATATAACTTTTTAAATTTCCGAAATAATTTTCGCTATTGCGCTCTCCCTGTAATCTACAGTAACAAAATCAGCAACCTTTAAAACCTCGTCGATTGCATTTTTTACGGCATAGCCTTTGTCTGCAACCTCAATCATAGGAATATCATTTTCATGGTCGCCTACGCAGATAAGTGTATGCACATAAGGAAACATCTCTTTCAACTCAAGGGCACGGTCACCTTTTGTGGCTGTTTTTGCCAGAATTTCCTGACCTGTTTCCCAACTTCTGGGAAGATAACAATCAGGATATTTTTCTTTCAGGAACTGCTGAAATTCAAGTGTTGATTCTGCATCAACTCCACGAAAAACAAACTTATACCATTCTTCGTGAAGTGACATGATACTTTTAAGCTTTTCTTCAAAATTCTCTTCATCAAACTGCAGATTGAATTCCTCTGTTTCTGCGATAATGAAAACCTCTTCAAGCTTATTTCTGAATTTTTCATATGCCACAAACGGTGCATCAAGTGCATTCTGCGGCAGAAAAACCGATTTGAGAATCTCGTCTTTTTCGTGGTCATAAATTGAAGCACCATTGACTGTTATCATAGGCGCATTGGGTATTACATAAGGAAAAATATTTTCTTTTATATACCCGGGACGTCTACCTGTGGAAAAGGTGAAAATTCCGCCCTCACGTTTAAAAAGATCAACTGCCTCAAGATTTTCACGACTTATATATATTTCTTCATTATCGTTTCTCGGCGGCTCTGTGAAAGTGCCGTCAAGGTCAGTACAAATCATATATCCTGTATATTTTCCCACAAGTAACACCTGCCTTTACAAAACGGGTAACCTGAAAATCAGATTACCCGAGATGAAATCAATTATTTAACGAGAAGACTTTCGCCTGTCATTTCTTTGGGCTGATTAAGACCCATAATATCAAGAAGAGTGGGGCAAAGGTCGCAGAGCTTGCCGCCTTCCTTAAGCTGATATTCACTACCTACAGCAATTACGGGAACGGGGTTTGTTGAGTGAGGAGTAAATGCTTCTCCTGACTCATCAAGCATTTTGTCAGCGTTACCGTGGTCGGCTGTGATAATCATCTTACCGCCCATTTCTTTGACTGCACTGCTGAGTCTGCCAACACACTCGTCAACAGCTTCAACTGCTGCAACTGCTGCTTCAAAGATACCTGTGTGACCAACCATATCGCAGTTTGCATAGTTGATGATAATAACATCATATTTGCCTGAAAGCACCTGTTCAACAACTGCGTCTGTAACTTCGTATGCACTCATTTCGGGTTTCATATCGAAAGTTGCAACGTCAGGTGAGTTGATAAGGATTCTGTCTTCACCGGGGAACTGTGCTTCCACACCACCGTTGAAGAAGAATGTAACGTGAGCATATTTCTGTGTTTCAGCGATACGAAGCTGTGTCATACCGAGAGAAGAAATATATTCACCCATTGTCATTGTAAGGTCTTCGTTTGCGAATGCAACTGTCACGTTGGGCATTGTTGCATCGTACTGAGTCATACAAACATATTTAAGGTTG
>JAZQWT010000106.1:0-8279 GCA_045632485.1 Acutalibacteraceae bacterium | reverse complement strand
CTCGTTCGGCATTACTCAGAATATTTTTCACGTAAAAATATCCTCCGATGCCCAGTCCTGCAATCACAAACAGAATAACAAGAAGTATTATTAAAAATTTCTTTTTATTTCTTACTTTCTCTTTCAAGTTGATTTCTCCTTTTTTCAGAAAAACGGAATAGGTTCTTCCCAGAAAATATTTTTGTTACTTAAAATTCTCCGTGGATTTTCTTTGAGAATCAACGGTGAACATCCGTCTCCGTAAAACTCATCAACATATCGTGCAAAATCCGATAAAACCGTTGTCCTGTATTCGCTTGAATGTGCATCTGATGCTGCAACTGCAGCAAGACGATGAGATAAAATAATATCACACACCGTTTTTGCTCTGTTACCGAAAGCACCGAACACGCTGCCTTTGTTTATCTGAATAACTGCACCCATTTTGTACAGGTCATAGAGTTTTTCAGGATTTTCAGCAAAGCATTCGTATCTTTCGGGATGTGCTATTATCGGCGTATATCCTTTGTTTATGATTTTCTGAAGAACAAAAAAGATGTAATCGGTTTCTTCGTAAAAATCAAATTCCACAAGAGGATATTTTGTATTATTGAGTGTAATAAGCTTTCCGTCACAGAGATTTTCAGCCACATCTTCTGTGCCGAAAATCTCCATTCCGCCAACCATTGTAATATCAATCCCCTGCTTTTTTGCCTCATTTTTAACCTGAGAAAAAACGTTTTTAATTTCCTCAATGTCATTCCTGAAGTAATCGGGAATATTGCAATGAGGGGTTGTTACAATGATTTTTGTGCCGTTATCCCTTGCCATTTCAAGCATTGTAAGTGCCTCGTCCATATCCTCGGCACCATCATCGAGAAACGGCAGAATATGGGTGTGTAAATCTGTCATAATTCCACTTTAACCTTTAAAACCTTAGTTGTTACTGCTGTTTTATCAGCAGAATAAAGTCTGTATGTTACTCTGTAGTCACCTGACTGTGAAGTGTTAACGGAAGAATCAATCTCAATTTTATCCGTTACGTTTTCAGAATATCCGTCAGATGAATATACAATATATTTCTTTGCATCGAAATATTCAGTTTTTCCCACTGTTACCTCTGTTGCAGAGAGAGTAATTTCAGGGTCAGGAACATCGCCTTCAATGCGGACATTTACCGTTATTTCGTCTGAATCCTGATAATCATTAACAACGCTTAACTTCATTTCATATTGGTTTTCGGCCTTTTTCTCTCTTAAGCATTTAACAGAAGAAGTGATGTTTTTGCCGTAACCGTCATCTGCAGCAAGCCAGCCTTTGTTTTCAAGAACAGTTATAAGGTCCTTCAGGTCCTGAGCATCAAGAGTAAGAGACTCTTTTACATACAAAGAAGGTCCGTCGTAATTTTTCATTACAAGTGTCCTTTTATCAGTTACTGTTCTGCCTGTAGAATCAACAAAAGTATATCTTACTGTTTTTCTGTCAAGAAGGCTGTCGCCTGTAATAAATGCTTCCAGCTTTTCTGTGGCATCACTGCCGTTGCTGTCTTTTGCTTTGACACCCTGCATCAGGTCGAGAGTTTCGCTGCCGTCAAAAACAAGCTCTTCTTTTTCAAAAATTATACTTCCTGATGTTGACGTTGTGTTTATTTCAGGCTCCGGCTCCTCACCTTTCAGAAAAACAACGCCTGTAAGCGCAACAAGAAGGACAACTGCAATAACGCCTATCGTATTCTGTAATTTTCTTTTCATATCAGTCTACCTTGTCTGCATATTTTGAATATCTTCCGTATTTTGAATATTTTCCGTAGTAACCGTAACGGCTGTAGTGACCGTATCTGCCATATCTGCCGTAAGAAGAATATCTTCCGTAGCCGTAAGCACCTAAAACACCCGTAACACCGTTGAAAACATAACCTGTTACGTTTGCTTTTTCTGCTTCAAGAAGTGAAATTGTTTCTATTATCTTTGATTTCGGTACACAGTCCTGCTTCACAACATACAATACTGCATCAACATAATCCTTTACAATCAGCGGGTCCTCAAAATCGGCTGCAGGAGGCACGTCAACAACTATATAATCAACATTCTCCCTGAGCACATCAATGAGAGCTTTAAGCTGCTTTGAAAGGAAACGTGATATATCTCTGAAAGGCTTGTTTCCTCCGATAAAGAGGATATTGCTTCTTTTATCGTGACTGATAAAGGCACTCATTTCGTGTGTTTCACTGAGGATTCTTTCAAGCTCATCAGTTGACTGCATTCCCATTTTTTCGGCAAGGTCCTGCTTTCTCAGGTCAGCATCAATAAGCACAACCTTTTTGCCGTTTTTGGCAAGTCTGTAGGCAAGGTTTGCAGCAACAACGGATTTACCTTCACCGGGCACTGTGCTTGTAACCATAATAACCTTTTTGTTATCCTTGGTAAGGTCCTTTTCGATTCTCAGCCTTAAGGCTTCCGTATTTTCAGAAAACCATTGGGAAACATCCTTGTCATAAATCGTGGGGAAATATGCTTTTTTGCTGTTTCTCTGCTTAAGCTTCACGTAAGGAAGTGAAATATAGCAAGGCACATTTATGTGAGACTGAAGTTCATCGCTTTTGTGAACAGTTTTGCGTAAGAATGCATACAGTGCAACAAAAGCAAGACCAAGCACAAAGCCGATTATTATGCCTTTTATAAGCTCTGCTTTATAATCAGGCTTGTTATAAGGGCTTACGGGTAAATCGGGAGGGTCAATTATATTGAAGCGTGTTTCGCCTATAACAAACTTTGAAACATCAGGATAAACTCTGATTGCTGATTCAAGAACTGCTTTTGCATCCTCAGGTGAAGGGCTTACTGAACGCATTGTTACCATATTTGAATCTGTAACTGCCGTTGCAGAAAGCGTACTGTTCACGAAATCCACACCAAGGTCAGCTTTGATTGCATCTGTAAGAAGTTCACTTGAAAGAATGTGAGGAAATGTGAGACCCAACTGTTCAGCCGTTGAAGAATCGTAATAGAAATTATAATTGTCTCCTGTAACGTTACCGCCTGAATTTGTGGTAACAGTAAATGTTGCTTCTGAAATGTATTGGGGAGAATATGTAACTGCCGATTTCAGGCACATAAGAGATGCACCTGCAAAAACAAGAACTGCAATAAGCCACCAGAATCGGATAAGACCCTGAATAAAGCTTTTGAATATTGCAGAAAAATTAATTTCCACAGTATCGTTCAGTCCTGATTGTTCTTTTTCACTTTTGCTCACGTGCGTTCACCTCCCCCGTAATATTTATACGAATTTCCGTAATAGCCGTAACCGTAGTAAGAGCCTGCTTTGCCTGAATCAGATCTGAATGCATTGAGAACAAATCCTGCAAAATCACATTCTGAATTTCTTATAACATCGGCAACATCATTAATCATACCGATTTCCGCCCAGTCTTCCCTTGCAACAACAGCACAGGTATCGCCAATACTGAGAAGGATTTCAGCGTCTGCCGAAACACCTACGGGCGGTGTATCGAGAATTACAAAATCATATTTTCCTTTGCAATAATCAACAAGTTTTCTGAAAGAAGCACTTGAAAGATACTTACCTGAATCATGAATACCTGAATGCTGATAAATACAGTCAAGACCTTCTTTTTCTTTAATAATAATCTGGCCGAGAGGCTGTTTACCGCTTATACAATCGCTTAACGAATAGCCTTTATGAGCCTTTTTGTCAAAAATTCTATGCATGGCAGGTTTTTTCAGATCAGCGTCAACAAGCAGGACTTTCTTACCCTTACCTGCAAGTGAAAGTGCAATATTTGCCGCAACAGATGATTTACCCTCGTTTTCTTCAACACTTGTAACAACGAGAACCTTCTGATTTCTGTGGTTCATATACCTCTCAATAACGGCAGACATTTTCTTTACTGATTCCACAAATCTCATACTTACCATAAGAGAAGATATAAGAACTGACCTTTTGTTCACCTGTTTTTTCGTTATTCTGTTGCGGATGTCCTCTTTTGTTCTGTACTTACGCACGTGAGGAATCACACCAAGAATTTTGCCGTCAAGAACCTCCTTTGCCTTGCGTGAGTTTTTCACAGTAGGTCTGAGGAAGGAGAACATAACTATTGCCACGACTGCAAGACCTGCCAACGCAACAGCCGCAAGCTTTGCAACACGTGCAGAATCTTTCGGATTTGACGGTGCAAAAGGAACAGTAGGTTCTTTAAGAACGCTTAAACTTGCGTTTGTAAAAAGATAATCTGAAACCGTATCGTAGTTTTCAAGTGCAGACACAATTATTGCATATGCATTCTTCGGAGAATCAGAAACTACACTGAGTGTTATCAGGTTTGTTTCTTCAATGAGGCTGACAGAAATTTTACCCTCAACAGAGCTTACACCCATACTTTCGGCAATTTTCTTTTTCAGGGCAGAGCTTTGAAAAACTTCGCCGAAGATTTCTGCCATTTCGTTTGTAAGATAAAGAGAGGAATATGTTCCGCCGTTATTGCCTTTTACATTTACTGCGAGAGTAGAGGTTGACGTATATTCAGGCTCATAAGCAAGGTTATACACGCCTGTAACAGAAAGAAAAGCAGAAACTGCGGCAAGGACTATTACCCAGAAATTTTTCAGCAGGTCTCTTGCGATACTGCGGATATCTACATCTTTAAGGGAAAACTTCATTTAAAACTCCCCCTTTTCTGTTACAAAAACAACCATATATGTAACACCTCTGTTGCCTGTTTCGTCAACTGCAGTGTATTTTACTTCATACAGTCCCGGAATTTCTGTGTTAACTGTGGATTCAATACCCACCGAGGCTTTATCAATGGGCTGACCATGGTAAGAAACTACCCTTTCAACATAAGCTGCAGGGTCAAAAACTGAACCTTTTTCAAGATAAGCTACATTATCTTTAAGTGAAATTTTAACACGTGTTTCAGGCTCAGTAACAATATGTACGGGGAATTTTGCTTCAACCGTATCACCGAATGAATTAGAAACCTCTGCATTGATAACATAATCACCTGTTATGTCGTAATTGACATTACTGCTTTTGATTCTGACTCTTCCGGTTACGTCACCGTCAAAAACATCTGTTGCGCCTATAAGATTTTTTTCGTCAACAGAAGAATTTGTTTTCACCACAAGAGGCTTACCCAGCATAAACTGCGGTGAAGTATAATCTTTGAAAACAACCTCCCTGACATATGTTGCAGGTTGATTTGAGGAATCAAAAACAACATATGTTGCTTTTGATTTACCTTTTTCTATAAAGCGGGAAAGGTTACCTAAAATAATTTCATCGGTCAGGTCGCCGTCCTGTCTGTCTTCGGCAGTAAGCCCCTGAAGAATTTCTTTTTCGGTATAATCGCAACTGACAGTTATTCTGTCCGATGTGCTGCTGATAACAGGCTTTGAAGATTCTCCCGAGAAAATCTCCGAAGCCTTTGAAACACCGAATATAACAACAGATACAACAAATAATGCTATAACCGCTTTCTGAATTAATCTCAAGCCATTCACCTCTTATAAATTACAAGCCAATCATTTCTCTGCGGACATCTTCCGCGTTTTCGTTTTTCATTTCACCGTCTTTAATTCTGTAAACTCTGTTACATATTCCGAGAACACCGGGACGATGGGTAGTAATAATACATGTTCTGCCTTTTTCAGACTCAACAATATTTTTAAGCAGGTTCTTTTCCGTTTCGGGGTCAAGAGCACTTGTTGCTTCGTCAAACAAAAGCACAGGCACATCGGCAAGTATCGCCCTTGCAATTGAAAGCCTTTGTATCTGCCCTTCCGAAAAGCCTGTTCCTTTTTCATAAACAGGCGTATTGATTCCCGACGGAAGATTTTTTATAAAATCTTCTGCACAGGCAATTCTGAGAGCCTCATATATTTCCTCGTCAGTAGCATCTCTGTTAAGAAGCCTGAGGTTTTCAGCCACAGTTCCCGCAAACAATGTGTTTTCCTGAGGAACATAAGCAAACATACATCTCGTAGATGCTGAAACAGGAAGCTTTTCACCTTTCGCAGAGCAGATTTCAATTCCGCCCTCTCTCGGATGAACGATGCCGAGAATAAGCCTGAGCATTGTTGTTTTGCCTCCGCCTGATGAACCAACAACTGCTATGATTTCACCCGGATTTGCAACAAAGTCAACATTTCTGAACACTCGTTTATCGTCACTGTAAACAAACCCCATCTCGAAAGAACGGACTGTTATTCCTTTATTTTTACTGCTTTCAAGAATCATCTGTGCTTTTTCGTCGTCTTCCTTACTTTCTTTGGGAAGCTCTGCAATAGCCATAACACGACCTGCGGCAGTTGCACTTGAAATTGCAGAAGGCACCGTTCTTACAAGGTTTGTAAACGCTGCCGAAAGTGTTGCTGACATCTGCAGGAAGAGTGTCATAGTACCGTATGTTATGTCACCGCTCCACAGTCTGTAAACTGCCCACATAAAACAGAAAGTAGCAACTGCCATACCTGTTGCTGACATTATAGTTGAATTTTTTATTGAAAATTTATTGTGAAGAAGCTGAACTTCTTTATATTTTTCCTGAACAGACTCAAGTTTTTCTTTGTAGAAATCTGTGATTCCGAAAGATTTTATCACCTGCAGATTATGGAAGGATTCTTCATTGAAAACCATAACCCCTGTGCTTGCCTCACGGCTCTTTTTGATGTATTCCCTCATTTTTTTCATTGTTGTACGGGAAATAAGAAGCATCACAGGTGCACTGATAAGAGAAATAACTGCAAGAATTTTGTCATAGTAAAGAATTATACCTAATGCACCCGCAAAGCGGAAAACTGCCGTTATAAAATTAGGCATCCATCCGAGAACACTTGATGATACAATACTTACATCGTTGTCGATTCTGTTAAGCAAATCGCCTGAATGGTATTCTGACATCTGCTCCCAATCCGCATCCATAATTTTTCTGTAAATATCAGAGCGGATTTCAAGGTCAACCTTAAGATTGATTTTAGCAGAAACTCTGCTTGTGACTGCGTTGATGATAATTTTTGCAATCTGCATTGCCACATAGAAAACACCGAGAGGAATAAGCACTCCCGAATCCTTACCTGTTACGGCATCGATAATGTACTTTGAAAGAACACTCGCGCCATAAGACATTACAACACCGAAAATGCCGAGCATTATGTACCAGAGAATACTCCACTTATATTTCAGTCCGTAATTATAAATCCAGTTGAGTTCGGCGAGAATTTCTCTTATTTCACCGTTCTTTATTTTTTCTGTTAACTTTTTAAGAAATCTCACCTTTCTCACCTCACAGTAAATTATATTTTTTAAGAAGCTCTATTCTTTTCTGACCGATTTTTGTGCTTTCAGAAACAAGGTTATCATTGCTTTGTCTGTTGTGGGAAATAAATCTGCCCATTCTTTTTATATAAACATCAAAAATCAGCCACGGTTTTCTTTCAAGCTCGGGGCAGATTTCAAGAAGCCTTTCTTTCGGCGGAAAAACAGTATCAAGCAGAAGTCCTGCCCTGCCCATTTTTTTTAACGCATTACGTGTGGCAAAGGCTGAATGCACCATATGAACTGATGTTCTTCTTGCCTGAGTATGGTTGCCGTAAATTCCGCTTTCGATAATATCTTCAAGCAATTCTTCAGGACAATTTATTTCGCCATTTACAGGAAGCGAAAAGCCCAGATATTCATTGCCGATAAAAACAAGGTCTGCAAGAAAACTTTCGCCATTTACTTCTTTCAAAGCAGAATAAATATAATCAAAATCAATTTCGTCAGAATATTTCTCCATGTACAGAAGAATATCGCACACCATACGTATACCGAAGCCGGAAACTGTCAGGTGTTTAAAAGCGTGTAAAACAAGAAAAAGAAAGTGATCTGTGTGGCTCATTGTCCTTATTGTAACGTCACCTGATTTTTCTTCTCTGAAAGAGGCAGAAACGTTATCAAAGAATCCGTTCATTTTTCTTCTGAATGAATCTTCTGTTCCGATAGGGTTGATATGAACTTCAAGCCTTAAATCACTGTCAGGAGAAGTGTATGTAACCTCCTGAATCAGTGAGATTACATTTTCGGACAAATTATCCTTGTCGGGTTGAAAGCCTTCTTTTTTCAGAAAAGCATCAATCTTTGAAAACTCCTCTTTTTTCACAAGAATATCTTCATCTGACGACACTCTGTAATCACCGTTTTCACCGTAAAGATTTCTGCATATAATGCCTTTCATCACAATGGGAAAAATGCCGTTTTCGTTCATCTTACGATAGAGGATTTTAAAGTTTTCCGTCCGC
>JAZQWT010000105.1:0-3344 GCA_045632485.1 Acutalibacteraceae bacterium | reverse complement strand
GTAGTTGACGGTAACGACAACACAGTTTACCTTACAGCAGGTGAAAACAACGAATGGGAAACAGAAGAACACAAAACTTCAACATACACATGGAAACTTGATGTGTTCAAATACACAGACGGCGATTTGAAAACACCTCTTGCAGGTGCAACATTCCAGCTTCTTGACAAAAACGGCGATGCTATCAAGTTCTCAGAAGTTGTAGGTGCAGATGTTCCTACTTATAGAGTAGATGCAGACGGCACAATCACAGACATCACAACAAAAGCAAACGGTGAGTTTGTAATCGTTGGTCTTGATGAAGGTTCATACAGTATTCACGAAGTTTCAGCTCCCGAAGGTTATAACAAAATTGCAAAAGATATCCCTGTTGTTATCGTAAGTAAATACGATAATGATAACCTCACAGCTTCATACAGCTTTGCACAGCTTGATGAAAACGGTGATGTAAAAACAGATGATAACGGCGAAATTTTAACAACAGAACCTGTAACAATCGAAGTAGAAAACAAAACAGGCGGTCTCTTCCCTGAAACAGGCGGCATCGGCACAACAATCTTCTACGTTGTTGGCGGTCTCCTTATGCTTGCAGCAGTAGTTGTTCTCATTTCAAAGAAGAGAATGGCTTCTTTTGCTTGAAAGGATAAAGAATCTGAAGATTCTGAAGAGTGCTGAAAATTCTGAGGAATCATAAGGTTCCCCGGTTAATAGCCGACAGCAAAAAAATTTAAAAGCCCCTGCCGACCTTGTGTCGGTGGGGGATACCCCTTTAAAATTCTCACCGTTGTTACCGAAAGTGTTCGGTGCTGACGTTGAAAATTTTAAAGTTAAGAGATATATTATGGAAGAAAACAAGAAGAAAAAAACTAAAAAGAAAAAAAACGGTCTGACCTCAACAATTCTGTTGGTAGCCATTTTTCTGATAGGCTTGTGTGTTCTGCTTTATCCTACAGTAAGTGATTTCTGGAATGAAAAAAGGCAGTCACAGGCTATCATGAACTATGACGATTTGCTTGTTGACCTTACTCCTGAAGATTTTTCTGAATATTTCAGAAAAGCAGACGAGTACAACAGTAAATTAAAACGAATGTCTTTCCCGTTTTTAGGATATTCAGAGCTTGATGACGAATATTATTCAACTCTTGATGTTAACGGCAACGGAATGATGGGTTATATCACGATTGAAAAAATTAAAATTCAGTTGCCTATTTATCATGGAACGAGTGACAAGGTTCTTAACTCTGCCGTAGGTCATATGGAAGGCTCAAGTCTTCCTGTCGGCGGGGAAGGTACCCACAGTGTGCTTTCAGCTCACAGAGGTCTGCCGTCAGCAAAGCTGTTTACAAATCTGGATAAGGTTACTGTCGGTGATATTTTTACAATAAAAATTCTTGACCGTACCCTGACTTATCAGGTTGACCAGGTGCTTATTGTTCTGCCTGACGAAACTGATGATCTGAATGTTGTAAACGGCGAGGATTACTGCACTCTTGTAACCTGTACTCCTTACGGTATCAATACCCACCGTATGCTGGTGCGTGGTACAAGAATTGAAAACATTGAAGAAGCCAAAAAGGTTAATGTCCTCACTGAGGCATTCAAGATTGACCCGCTTATTGTGACACCTGCAGTTGCAATTCCTATGCTGGCTGCACTGCTCATTTTCCTTATGACTAAATCATCAAAGGAAAAAAAGAAAAATGCAGCAAAGAAAAACAAGTAAAATTCAGATAGAAAGGTGGTAAAAATGATGAAAGCTAAAAAACTCACATCAGTTGTTGCAATTCTCATGATGCTGGTATTATTTATTCTGCCTTTGTCTCCTACAGCCACCGCTCTTCTGAGTGAAAAAGGAAGTATAACTCTCAATCTCACAGATTCAGAGACTGAAGCCCCCTTGGCAAATGTGTCGTTCCGACTGTATTTCATTGCAAAAGCATATAAAAACGGTAACGGTATCAGATACGAATTGATTTCACCTTTTGATGAGGCTAACATAAACACAGATGACTTGCAGGATTCTTTATTGCCTGTGCACCTTGCCTTTTTTGCAGATACTCATTCTCAGCCTTATGCAGAAAAAAGTACTGATGAAAACGGAGTTCTTGTTTTTGATAATCTTACCCCCGGTCTGTATCTTGTTGTTCCCTCTCAGAACGGAGAAGACAGTTGTAACACATCACCGTTCGTTATCAGCATTCCCAACTATGATTCCCGGAACGGGGATTGGGAATACAATGTAAATGCATCGCCTAAAATTCTCGACGGTAACGGAAACGAAGGCGATTCGGAAACATATATAAGTGTTGTAAAAAAATGGGACACAGACAAAGCACATCCCGAAAGTATAACCGTTGTTCTGCTGCGTGATTTTCAGAAGTATGAAGAAGTTCAGCTGAATGAAGGCAACAACTGGCATTACCGTTGGGATAATCTCCCCAAAAATCACGTATGGAATGTTGTTGAACTCAGGGTCCCACGAGGATATACCGTTCATTACGAAACATCCTCAAATACCGTTACAATTATAAATAAGTCAGATGATACCGGTGAATCTACAACCAAACCGTCTGAAACAGACAAAGAGGAAGATGACCTTGCTCATACAGGACAACTTAACTGGCCTGTACCTGTTTGTGCAATAGCCGGACTTCTCATTTTCAGCATCGGCTGGGCTATACTGAATTTCGGCAGGAAAGAAAGTGAATAGTACGATGAGAAGAAAAGTTGGTATTACTTTTATAACCCTTGGTCTTTGTCTGATTTTGTTTGCGGTAGGGCTGATTTTTTATAACAATTATGAAAATAAAAAGGCACAAGAGCAGTCAGATAAACTGATAAATTCTCTTATGGATATTGCAAATAATAAGCAGGCAGGCGGAGAAACAGACCCCTTTGATGAAGAAATGAAAGTGGTTGACATTGACGGCTATGGTTATATCGGTTATCTATCCATACCCGAATTGGGACTGAATCTTCCCGTTATGTCAGAATGGGATTACGCAAGACTCAAAATTGCTCCCTGCCGTTATTACGGCTCAACAAAAACAGACAATCTTGTTATCTGTGCTCATAATTACAGAAGTCACTTCGGATATATCAGAAGGCTGAATACAGATACAACAATAATCTTTACAGATATGGAAGGCATACAAAATGCCTACACAGTAACATCAGTAGAAATTCTCCAACCACGCGATTCAGAAAAGGTAAAAGATACAGGCGATGACCTTATCCTCTATACCTGCACATACGGTGGCAGAACAAGAGTGGTTGTCAGATGTACAAAAGTATAATAAATAAAACTTCAGGTCTGTCCGATTTGGCGTTGACCTGAAGTTTTT
>JAZQWT010000104.1:0-12082 GCA_045632485.1 Acutalibacteraceae bacterium | reverse complement strand
ATGCAAATGTTATCGATACTGCTAAGGCAAAAGATGTGAATCTCTTCACTTTTGGCGGTACCTCCTATGAGCTTTGTGCTAAGTTTGCACAGCTTGGCTTATGAGTCTGTTTTATTATGATTTGCATATCCACTCCTGCCTCTCACCTTGTGCCGATAATGATATGACGCCGCAAAACATTCTTGGAATGTCCAGCCTGAAAGGGCTGCAAATTGTGGCACTTACCGATCATAATACCGCAAAAAACTGCGGTGTGTTTATGAAAGCGGCGCAAGAGTACGGTATTTGTGCCATCCCCGGAATGGAGTTGACCACAGCGGAAGAAATTCATATGCTGTGTCTCTTTCCTGACCTGGCCACGGCCAACCGCTTTGAAGAACTGCTGGAAGGAAAACGGATACGCTTTAAAAACAAGCCTGACATTTTCGGTCATCAGCTTTTGGTGGACGAGGATGAAAAACAAACAGAAGGTGCTGACTATTTGCTGTCTGCCGCAACAATGCTATCAGTAGACGAGGCGGTGCCTCTGGTAAGAGACCTTGGCGGATTTATTTGCCCCGCCCATGTGGACAGACCCTCCAACGGTATGATTGGCATCCTTGGTACAGTACCTACAGATTACCGATTTTCCCATATTGAATATAAAAATTCATCTCTTGCAGAGGACATTCGCCAAAGCCACGGTCTTCTAGACACCGTTAGTCTGTATGACTCGGATGCGCATCACCTGTGGGATATTTCCGAACCCTGCCATAGATTGGAATTGGAACAAGAGCACCCGACACCGTCGGATGTGATAAGGTATTTACGAAATGCAGGAAATCTCTCTACACATTCTTGATATTGCAAAAAACTCGGTTCGTGCCGGGGCAAGCCTCATCTCTCTTTCTCTTTTTGAGGATGATGAATGGCTGCGCTTTGAAATTAAGGATAACGGTTGCGGTATGACAGAGGAAATGCTGGAAACGGTGAAAAATCCGTTCACCACCACCAGAACTACTCGCAAGGTGGGGCTTGGGATTCCTTTGCTGACCCTGACAGCCACCCAAACGGGAGGAGAAGTGAATATTGTCTCCTCTACAGGAGAAAACCACGGTACTACTCTTTCAGCCAGTTTTTGCAAAACCCACATCGACTGTGTGCCTCTTGGCAACATGGTGGACACTCTCTGCACCTTAATTCAGGGAGATCCCCAAATTGATTATCTTTATACCCATGAGAAAAAAGGGAAGACTGTATCCCTGTCCACACTGGATATTAAGGCTGTCCTTGGAGAAGACATTTCTCTTGCCCATCCTGAAATTATGCTGTGGATGAAGCAGTCGCTTACCGAAGAATACCAAAATTTAGATAGCTAAATAAAAAAATTAATATAAAAAAGGATAGGATTTTTTGAGATGAAATCTTTAGCAGAACTCGCTGCCATCAGAGCTCGTATGCAAAACACCGTTGCCATCCGTGAAGGTTCCGGTGACATTCGCATCGTTGTTGGTATGGCTACCTGCGGTATTGCCGCTGGTGCTCGTCCCGTTCTCAACACCTTTGTTGAGGAGGTTGCCAACGCAGGTCTCGCCAGCACCGTTGCTGTAAGCCAAACCGGTTGTATCGGTATTTGCCAATACGAACCCGTTGTTGAGGTATATGCAGACGGTCAGGAAAAAGTGACTTATGTAAAAATGACCGCTGAAAAAGCAGCAGAAGTTGTGGAAAAACACATTAAGGGTGGTAAGGTTGTGACCGAATATACGATCGGCGCATCTGAACTCGCCTAAGAGAGGGAGGAATAAACAATGATTCGTTCTCACGTACTGATTTGTGGCGGTACCGGTTGTACCTCTTCTCACAGCCAAGAAATCATGGCTGCAATGACCGAAGAAATCAAAGCTGTTGGCCTTCAAGATGAAGTTCAGGTTGTTCAAACCGGTTGCTTTGGTCTCTGCGCTCTCGGCCCCATCATGGTCATATATCCTGAAGGTGCCTTCTATGCTCGCGTTACCGAAGAAGATGTGAAGGAAATCGTAAACGAGCATCTGCTCAAAGGCCGTATCGTTGACCGTCTCATTTACAAAGATGCAGGCGAAGAATCCGATAAGGCTAAATCCCTTTCCGAAACTCAATTCTACAGAAAGCAAAAACGTGTTGCTCTCCGTAACTGCGGTGTGATTGACCCCGAAAAGATTGATGAGTACATTGGTGTAGACGGATATGCCGCTTTGGGTAAAGTACTTACCGAAATGACTCCTCAGCAAGTCATCGACGAAATCCTCGCTTCCGGCCTTCGCGGTAGAGGCGGCGGCGGTTTCCCCACCGGTAGAAAATGGCAATTCGCCGCAAATAGCGTTTCCAACCAAAAATATGTTGTTTGTAATGCTGACGAAGGCGACCCCGGTGCATTTATGGACAGAGCAATTATAGAAAGTGACCCTCATACATTGATTGAAGGTATGCTCATCGGTGCTTATGCTATTGGTGCCGGAGAATGTATTGTTTATGTAAGGGCAGAATATCCTCTTGCGATTATAAGGCTTGAAAACGCTATAAAGGAAGCCGAAGAAAAAGGCTTCATCGGTAAAAATATCTGCGGTACAGATTTCAGCTGTTCTTTCAGAATCAAAGCAGGTGCAGGTGCTTTTGTGTGCGGTGAAGAAACGGCACTTATTGAGTCTTTGGAAGGTGAAAGAGGTATGCCCCGTTTGAAACCGCCTTTCCCTGCAGAGGCAGGTTACTGGTATAAGCCATCAAACATTAACAATGTCGAAACCTTTGCCAACGTTGCGTGGATTATTCTCAATTCAGGTGAAGAATTCAGCAAACTTGGTACAGAAAACAGCAAGGGCACAAAGGTTTTCGCACTCACAGGTAAAATAAAACGTGGCGGTCTTGTTGAAATTCCTATGGGTAAAACATTACGCGATGTGATTTTCGACATCGGCGGCGGAATAAGAAACAACGGAAAATTCAAAGCCGTACAGCTTGGCGGTCCTTCAGGCGGTTGCATTCCTGAAGAATATCTTGACACAATTATTGACTATAAATCACTTTCCGCTACAGGGGCAATTATGGGCTCAGGCGGTATGGTTGTTATGGACGAAAACACATGTATGGTCAATATGGCGAAATTCTTCCTTGATTTCACCACAAAGGAATCCTGCGGTAAGTGCGTTCATTGCAGAATCGGCACAAAGAGAATGTATGAAATTTTAGACAGAATCGTATCAGGTAACGGTGAAGATGGGGATATTGAGCTTCTTGAAGAATTATGCCTTGGCATAAAAGACGGTGCTCTCTGCGGCCTCGGTCAGACTGCTCCCAACCCTGTGCTGACAACAATAAAATATTTCAGAGACGAATACGTGGCTCATATCGTTGACAAGAAATGTCCTGCAAAAGAGTGTATTGTACTTCTTGATTACACAATTAACGAAGATAAATGCATCGGCTGCTCTCTTTGCTCTAAAAAATGTCCCGTAAATGCAATTTCGGGAGAAGTTAAAAAATCATTTGCAATCGACAGCGAAAAATGCATTAAATGCGGTCAGTGTAAATCTGTCTGCAGATTCGGTGCAGTCGAAATAAACTGATTGGAGGGAAATGTATGGATAAAATTAAATTAATTATAGACGGCAAAGAAATCATTGCCGAAAGCGGTACAACCATCCTCCAATGTGCAAAGGATAACGGAATTGAAATCCCAACCTTGTGTTACCACGAAAACGTAGCACTTTACGGTGCTTGCGGAATATGCACAGTTGAAGCAGAGGGAATCCCCAAGCTTCTGCGTGCCTGCTCACAGAAAGCTCAGGACGGTATGGTGATTCACACTGATTCCGAAAGAGTTAAGAAATCTCGTAAAATTGCACTTGAACTTCTGATGAGCGACCACACAGGCGACTGTCTCGGTCCTTGCAGACTCAACTGTCCTGCCGGCACAGATTGCCAGGGATATATAAAATTAATTGCAGAGGGAAAATACAGAGAAGCAGTTGAGCTTATCAAAGAAAAGCTTCCTCTCCCCGCTTCAATCGGCAGAGTGTGTCCTCACCCTTGTGAAACTGCCTGCAGAAGACAGATGGTTGAAGAGCCTATTTCCATTGCATATTTAAAGGCTTTTGCCGCTGACAAAGATTTAGAAGAAAACACTTTCATCCCTGAAATCGCAGAAAGCACAGGCAAGAAGGTTGCAATTATCGGCGGTGGTCCTGCAGGCCTTACGGCTGCATACTTCCTGTGTATAAAAGGTCATGATGTTACAATTTTTGATGCAATGCCTCAGATGGGCGGTATGCTCCGCTACGGAATTCCCGAATACAGATTACCGAAAAAAGTTCTTGATAAAGAAATATCTTTAATCCGATCTCTCGGTATTGAAACGAAGAACAACATAAAAATCGGCAAAGATATCTCTTTTGAAGAGCTGAGAAAAGATTATGATGCGGTTATAATTGCTATCGGTGCGTGGTCGAGCCTTTCCGTAAGATGCAAAGGTGATAACCTCAATGGTGTATTGGGCGGAATTGATTTCCTGCAGAAGGTTGCACTTAAAGAAAAAATCTCTATCGGCAAGAAAGTTGCAGTTGTAGGTGGCGGTAACACCGCAATGGATGCTGCAAGAACTGCAAGAAGACTTGGTGCAGAAGAGGTTTATATAATTTACAGAAGAACTAAAAACGAAATGCCTGCCGAAGAAATAGAAATTGAAGAAGCGGAAGAAGAGGGAGTTATTTTTAAATTCCTTACAAATCCCGAAGAAATTATCGGAAAAGACGGCAAGGTTTCAGAAATAAAACTACAGGTTATGGAATTGGGCGAGCCTGATTCAAGCGGAAGACGTTCACCCGTTGCAGTTGAGGGTAAATTCGAAAATATTGAAGTTGATTCCGTAATTATGGCAATAGGGCAGAAAGTGAACGTTGCAGGCTTCGACGGAATTGAACTTAATTCAAAAGGTATAATTTCTGCTGACGAAAGAACCTTCAGAACAAATATAGAAAACGTTTTTGCTGTAGGCGATGCAACAAACCGCGGTGCATCAATTGCAATTGCCGCAATCGGTGAAGCCGAAAAAGCTTCGAAGGTTGTTGACGGCTATCTTCTCGGAATGGAAATCCCCTACAGAAAACCATTCGTTTCCGAAAAAGAAGTCACATCTGAAATGTTAGCAGAAAAAGAAAAAATTTCACGTGCAAAAATGCCTGT
The DNA here is from genome assembly GCA_045632485.1 of Acutalibacteraceae bacterium. Taxonomy (GTDB): domain Bacteria; phylum Bacillota; class Clostridia; order Oscillospirales; family Acutalibacteraceae; genus SIG575. The sequence goes on along the minus strand of JAZQWT010000104.1, from coordinate 6,886 downwards.
AAAAAACGCAGAAGAACGCATTAAATCTTTCGACGAAGTCAATCTCGGATTTACGGAAGAAACAGCAAAAAAAGAGGCTTCACGCTGCCTTGAGTGCGGTTGTCACGATTACAAAGACTGTAAGCTGATTGAGTACGCAAATTGGTACGATTTAAACCCTGCACGTTTCAAAGGTGAAAAGAATGTTCACAAAACTGAACGTAAGCTGGTTTCAATTGAACGTAACAACGAGAAATGTATTCTCTGTTCACTCTGTGTAAGAACCTGCGACGAGGTTGTGAAAAAAGGCATTCTCGGCCTTGTAGGCAGAGGCTTTAAAACAACTGTCAAGCCTGAATTTGAAGGCGATGAAATTTTATCATTCTGCAAAGATTGCAAAAAATGTGCAGAAGTCTGCCCAACAGGTGCTTTGAAAATATTGTAATCCCATAAATAAAAATCCACCGATACGTAACAGCGTTATCGGTGGATTTTATATTTCTTCTTCTGAATAATCAAAACAAGCTTTATCAAACGAATCTATAAGTACCATTCCTCTTGTTTCCAGCGAGTAAACGGACATTCCTTCCGAAAACTCATCTCCCATAGCGGGGATTTGTGAAACTCCTTCGGAAATATCATCTGTTGTAACATCTTTACCTAAAACCTTAGCGGCAGTTTTTATAACAGGATAGTAAACAACTTTTGACAAAACTTTTCTTTTTAACTCTTTTTTCAATGACGTTGCAAGCACACGTACCGTCTGTGAAGCACCTGTATAGCCGAGCATTACCGCACAGTAAAGTGCAAGCTGTTTGTTCACATCAGCTGTATTATTTTTCGCTGCTTTCCACATATCCTGCTCTCCGTAAAGATAAGCAATTTCCTGAGCAAACTGCAATGCAACCGAATAAAAATGGAGTATTTCTTTAGGAAGATTCATATCTTCAGAAAGTTCACTTGACTCCTTATCAGGAGTAAGCTTTAATTCAGATGCTCTTCTGTTGAGAATTTCTGTTGCTTTTTCTTTTAATTCTTCTCTTGAACAGCCTGCTGCTACAGGTCCTTTTTCAACAATTTCTTCGCTATTATTGAATTCTGTGCGAAGAAACATTTCTCTGTCAATTTTCAATCGGGGCATATTTATAACGGAAGAAATTATTTTGCCGACAGAAACACTTTCACTGACATTTTTGGAAAACTTTGTTTTTATAATATGTCTGCTCATTTAAATCCCTCCCGAAATATATTGTGAATGAAATTATATCATAAACACCACAGCAATTCAAGCATTGCAAACCATATCCGCCAACTACACATATAAAGTCATATAAATTAAACGAAAAATCCCCTCTGTCATTTTCTCATGAAAATGACATCTCACCTTGCATTTTCAAGGGGACACTTTTTATGCTATCACCGATGTCAGTTTTATAATAATCGTCAGTGTATTACCCGTTGTTAGTTATTGATGCACATATAAACTATAATTTACCCGTTACTAACCTTGCCATTTTGCTGTCAACCCCCAGCGTAGCGAAGGATCTCAAAATGGCAACACATAAACTATTCCCAAACGAGATTCTTCGCTTCGCTCGAGAATGACACGTTTGGAAATGTCAGCAATAAATTATAAATTACTACTGAAATGAGAATAACAAAAAGGCCCCCTTGCCTAAAGGGGGCTGGCAAAACCATAGGTTTTGACTGGGGGATATTTTTAAAGTTTTTTAAATTAACTTTTATCCCTCCACCGCTTACGCGGTCCCCCTCCCTTTAGGCAAGGGAGGCAATACTCGATTTCAACAAAATGATAAATTATAATTTACTTTCTGAATCCTTCGCCCATAATTTCGTTTGACGGCAGAATAATGGTGAAAGCTTTTTCGTCAAAATCAGGGATGATTTTTGCCACACGGCTGACTTCACTTCTTTTTACTGCACAAAGGAGCATTTTTCTGCGTTCACCTGTATACGCACCGCCCACATCAACTATGCTCACTCCTCTGCCTACCTCACTCATAATCACGAGAGAAATTTTCTGCCATTCTGACGTAATTATCATTAATGTCCTTGAATCTGTAAGCCCGAAAAGAATTTTATCGATAATATATGACGTGGCAAAAAGCATAATCAGTGAATACATCACACTTTCAAAATTACGATAAACTATCCCTGCCAGAATAACAACAAAAAAATCTGAAATCAGAATAAGCTTTCCCATTGAAAAATGTGATTTTTTCAGACGGATAAGCTTTGCCAGAATATCTGTACCGCCTGATGTTAAATTTCTCATCAGTATCATTGCAATTGCTACACCTGACAGAACTCCGCAGAAAATTGCCGATACCATTTTATCTCCCGTATATGCAGGCAGAAAAGCAAATGCATCTATAGAAAAAGACAGAAATGCCGTTACGAGAAAAGATCCGGAAATAAACTTTCCGCCTATTTTATAAAATGCGACAACGAATAACGGCACATTAAGAAGAAATGACGCAACACCTGTGGGAATCATAGGAAAAAGATAGTTGATAAGCATTGCAATACCTGTCACTCCTCCGTGTGCAATGCCGTTTTTTTCTGCAAAAACAGCAATGGCGACGCTGTAAAGAATACAGCCGCCGCCACAAAAAATCACATCTAAAAATGTTTCTTTAATTTTATTTTTCAAAGCGACACAACCTTATAAATTATGTATCTCCCTGAAAAGTTCTTTTAATCTTTCAATGTCGCCTTTCAGATAAAGGTAACCGAAAAGTGTTTCAAGCCCTGTTGCATAATGATATGTTACAACATCTGCACTCTTAGGCACGTGACCTGTATGTGCATTTCTTCCCCGCTTGAAAATGTCAGTTTCTTCTTCTGTAAGTTTATCAAGAACTGCCTTGATTTTTCTCGCCTGAGCAGATGCAGAAACCTCTTCAACCGCAAGGGCATGAAGCTTTTTTACAGGTCTGGGGCATTCGGTAAGCAATGTTTCACGCACAAATAAATCGTACACCGTATCGCCGATAAAAGCAAGCATAAGGGGGCTTAAATTGTTGGGGTCGCACTTATTATCAGTAAATCTCATATATTTACCTCTTACAGCACAAAGTCAAATTCAAGGTCATAGATACAAACTGTATCGCCTTCCTGAATACCGCGTGCCAGAAGTGCATCAATAATACCTGATGAACGGAGAACTCTTTGGAAATACTGGAGAGATTCGTAGTCATCAAGGTCTGTTCTCTGGAGAATTTTGAGGAGCCATTCCGCCTCAACGAAGTAAACATCGTCCTGAACATCAATAGTAAATTTATTATCTGATTTTTCAACAATAAGCTCTGTGGGAATTTCTTCCTGTTCAAACTGCTTGATAGGCGGTAATGTCTGAAGCTTATTCCAGACTGTATTTATAACTTCCTTTGTACCCTCTGCAATAGGAGCACACATTGTCATAAATTCATAGCCTTTTGAAGTAATATATTCGCGGAGTGTTTCAAGCTGTTCATCAGTTGCAAGGTCAACCTTGTTTGCAACAACAATCTGCGGTCTTTCTGACAACTCTTTATTGAACTTTGCAAGTTCATTGTTGATGGTTTCGAAATCCTCAATGGGGTCTCTGCCTTCACTGCCTGCAACGTCAAGGATATGAACAAGCATACGGCATCTTTCAACGTGACGCAAAAACTCGTGACCAAGTCCTACACCGTCACCTGCACCCTCAATAAGACCGGGAATATCAGCCATTACAAATGAGTTTTCATCACCCATATCAATAACGCCTAAAACAGGAGTAATTGTTGTGAAATGATAATTTGCGATAATCGGTTTTGCTTCGCTGACAACAGAAATAAATGTTGATTTTCCGACATTGGGATATCCTAAAAGACCGACGTCAGCAAGAAGCTTGAGTTCAAGTGTTACTTCCCAGTTTTCACCGGGTGTACCGCTTTTCGCAAAACGGGGTGTCTGCCTTGTGGGAGTTGCAAAGTGATTGTTACCCCAACCGCCTCTGCCACCTTTAGCAGCAATAAAAGTATCCATAGCACCCATATCAGCCATAATTGCTCCGCTTTCAACTTCACGGATTATTGTGCCCTTAGGTACGCGGATTATTAAATCTTTGCCTTTTTTTCCGTTTCTTCTGCCGCCCTGACCTTTTTCACCGTTTTCGGCAGTATATTTTCTTTTATATCTGAAATCGGCAAGTGTTGACATATTTGTATCAACCTGAAATACAATGTCGCCGCCTTTACCGCCGTCGCCGCCGTCAGGTCCGCCGGAAGCGACATATTTTTCCCTGTGGAACATAACGGCACCGTCACCGCCGTTACCTGCTTTAATTTTAATTTTCGCAACGTCTACAAACATTAACAGTCGCCTCCTGAAAAATTATTTTATCAAGAAAAAAACTCCAAGACTAAACATCTTGGAGTTTGGTGACCCGGACGAGAATCGAACTCGTGTTACCGCCGTGAAAGGGCGGTGTCTTAACCGCTTGACCACCGGGCCATATAAATGTGGTGGCTGCAATTGGATTTGAACCAATGACACTACGGGTATGAACCGTATGCTCTAGCCAACTGAGCTATGCAGCCATAACCTCAAAGCACTTGTACATTATAATCGACAAAACTCCATTTGTCAATACTTTTTTCAAAAAAATTTTAAAAAATTCAAAAAATTTTTTTGCCGATATCCCGAAAGGCATATCGGCTGTATATCAAGCGGCAAAATATACGGCTCCCCACAGGACAGAATCATTATAATTCCGCCACCGTATACCCCTCTGCCGCGAGAATGTTATTATATTACAGTATATGCAAAAAGGACATGTTTGACTTTAATTTATATGTGGTGTATAATTTATTAAAAATATTGTAATATGAAATATGGTGATGAAAATGAAAATCGGTTTCGTAATAGCAGATAATTACGAGTTTGACCCTTTCAAAAAATTTGCAGGTGAATTCAACCCTACAGAATTTACAGCTTTTAAAAACAATTGCATTAAATTTGATTTCAATGAAAAAACTGAAGTTGTGGCTACAGAATGCGGAATAGGTAAAGTAAATGCAGCACTGGCTACACTCTGGCTTATTAATGAAGAAAAGGTTGATATTATCCTCAACGTAGGTCTTTCAGGCGCAATACAGAATGTGCAGAAAGGATTTATTGTTGCAGGTGAAGAATATATTGAATGTGACTTCGACCTGACCGCAATCGGATATGACCTCGGTGTTAAGCCACAGGATGTTTACTTATATAAAGCTGATAAAAATTTAATTGAAAAAGCAAAAGAATGCAGCGTCGACTACGCAGGTCGTCTCGGTACAGGTGATATTTTCCTTGCTGATTCTGCACTTAAAGCAAAATACCGCGACACATTCGGCATCTGCTCTTTTGATATGGAAACAGGTGCAATTGCTGCCGTATGCCATAAAGCAGAAGTACCTTTCCTTGCAATAAGAAAAATTTCTGACGATTGCGACGAAAACGCAGTTGAAAACTACAGAGAGCTTAACGACAAGAAAGAAGTTCATCTGAGCGAAGTTGCACGAGAGCTTATTGAAAAAATTTCAGAAAGTATGTGAGAATATGAGAAGCCATTTTTTTGCAATGCTGGCACGAATGAAATACATTAACCGTTGGGCTTTGATGAGAAACATCAGTGAAGAAAGCCTTTGTCAGCATTCAATGGAAACTGCCTGCTTTGCACACGCACTGGCACTTATAAAAAATAAATATTTCGGTGGGAATCTTAACGCAGAAAGAGCTGCGATTTTAGCCCTTTACCACGATATGCCTGAAATTATCACAGGTGATTTACCCACACCTGTAAAATATTTCAACGACGAGATGAAAGATATTTACGCAAAGGTTGAAGAAAATGCCTGTGATAAAATTCTTTCAATGCTCCCCGAAGACCTGCAGGAAGATTTTTCACCTTTCTTTTTCAAAGAGGAAGAAGATGAATATCTGTGGAAAATTGTCAAAGCTGCAGATAAAATCAACGCAATGACAAAATGCCTTGAAGAAAAGAAAGCGGGCAACCGCGAATTTGAAAGTGCACTCATTTCCACAGAAAAGGCAATCCGCGAAATGAAAATGGAGGAAGCAGATTATTTCCTCGACACGTTTATCGAAAGCTTTATGCTCACACTTGATGAACAGAATTAATTTGTGATATTTTTTAAAAATTATACCAATAAAGAAAGCGACAGGAGTTGTTTTAAAACTTCCGTCGCTTTTTCATTTGATTTTTGATAGTTTAAATTATAATTTACTTGTTACTAACTTTGCCATTTTGTTGTCATCCTTGAGCGTCAGCGAAGGATCTCAAAATGGCAACACATAAAGCATTTCCAAACGAGATTCTTCGCTTCGCTCGAGAATGACACGTTTGGAAATGTCAGCGATAAATTATAAATTACCACTGAAATAAGAATAACAAAAAGGCCCCCTTGCCTAAAGGGGGCTGGCAAAACCGTAGGTTTTGACTGGGGGATATTATTTTAAGTTTAATGAAATCAATATTTATCCCTCCACCGCTTACGCGGTCCCCCTCCCTTTAGGCAAGGGAGGCTATACTCCATTAAAGCAAAAAGGATAAATTATAATTTTATCTGTATGTTTATTTGTCTGTTATCTGATGCTTTCGTTTTCTTCGTGGCGTTTCTCTCTGATTGTTTCAAGCTCAGAGTACATCTGTTCTTTCTTTTCGCCCTCGATGTCATAGAAGAATTTAAGAATAACAGCCTTCAGGACATTTGCGAGTGTATAACCGAAGAGGAGGAATGCAAGAATCTTAAGACATGTATCAAGGTATGTAGGCTGAGCCTGCATTGTTTTAACAAGGTCGCCCTCAGCTGATGACATATAACCTGCCCATGCAATCATGAAGGGGATTGCAAGTTCT
>JAZQWT010000103.1:0-1851 GCA_045632485.1 Acutalibacteraceae bacterium | reverse complement strand
CAAACGTATCTCCTTGCCTTGGCGCAGGCGTTAAAGTTGAAGACGATATGGGCACAACAGACTTCTATGGTAACGAACTCGATGATTCAATCAACATCGGTGCTGACCAGGGTGCAGGTGAAGAAGCAACAGTAAAACTCGTAAGCGATTTCGTTGATTTCTTCAACTATATCTTCGCAGTTATCAAAAACTTCCTCGGCATTAAATAATTAAGTTTAATCAATTGAAGTTAATCTTTATAAAAAGCCTCCTCGTTTCGGGGAGGCTTTTATACTATCACTGATGTTGGTTTTATAATAATCAGTTAGTGTATTGCCCATAGTCAGTTTTATACTATCACTGATGTTGGTTTTATGATAATCAGTCAGCGTATTACCCATAGTCAGTTTTATACTATAACTGATGTTGGCTTTATGACAATTAATCAATGCAAATCCCATAGATAGTTTTTGTGATTTTAAATTATAATTTACCGCAGATTTTCAGATTGTGCCACAAAAAATACCACCGTGTTATTCTCGAACGAAGCGAAGAATCCCGGCGGTGTTATATTTTACTATTTGCCATTTTGAGATCCAACCCTACGCTCAAGGATGATAGCTAAATGGCAAGGTAAGTAACATGTAAATTATAAATAAAAAATTTTTTCAAAAAATTTTAAAAAAGGTATTGACAAACGGTGAAAAGTTGATATAATAATAGTAACAGTTATCGATATTAACATAAAATACATAAGCGAGGTGAGAAAGAAAATGAAACACAGCGCACAACGAGATGCAATTCTTGAAGAACTTTGTTCGAGGACAGACCATCCCACCGCTGACGAACTCTACTGGTCACTCAGGCAGATAATGCCGAATATCAGCATGGGAACTGTTTACAGAAATCTTTCCCTCCTGACTGAAACCGGTCAGATTATGAGATTGTCATATGGCGGCGCAGACCATTTTGACGGCAACCCTCAGAATCATTATCATCTGCATTGCACCTCATGTAACAGGGTTTACGACATCCATATGCCGATGTTCAATAAGGTAGAAAACGATGCAGAAAAACACTCAAAAGCAAAAATCACAAGCCATATTTTAACTTTCATCGGTATCTGTGAAAATTGTCAACAATAAAAATTAAAATAAAAAACTATTGAATTTTGGAGGAAAAAATTATGAAAAAGTTTGTATGTTCAGTATGCGGTTATGTTCACGAAGGCGATGCAGCTCCCGAAAGATGCCCCCAGTGTAAAGTTCCTGCAGAAAAATTTGTAGAGCAGTCAGCTGAAAGAGCTTGGGCAGCAGAACACGTTGTAGGCGTAGCAGAAGGTGCTCCTGCAGACATCATTGAAGATCTCAGAGCAAACTATATGGGTGAATGCACAGAAGTTGGTATGTACCTTGCAATGGCAAGAGTAGCTCACAGAGAAGGCTATCCTGAAATCGGTCTTTACTGGGAAAAAGCTGCTTACGAAGAAGCAGAACACGCAGCAAAATTTGCTGAACTTCTCGGCGAAGTTGTAACAGCAAGCACAAAGAAAAACCTTGAAATGAGAGTTGAAGCTGAAAACGGCGCAACACTTGGTAAATTCGAACTTGCAAAGAGAGCAAAAGAACTTAATCTTGATGCTATCCATGACACAGTTCACGAAATGGCTCGTGACGAAGCAAGACACGGCAAAGCATTTGAAGGTCTTCTTCAGAGATATTTCGGTTAATTTACTAAAACTCATTCAGCGTTTGGCGACTTTTTTAAAACCGGCCGCCCACTGTATAAGTATATTTCACACGGGCGGATATGAAGAATATCCGTCCGTTTTGTTATATAGAATAAGATAAGGAGGAACGACTAATGAAAAAA
>JAZQWT010000102.1:0-3940 GCA_045632485.1 Acutalibacteraceae bacterium | reverse complement strand
GATTCATTCCACGGTGTTGCTTTTTCTGTGAATTTCGGTAAAGATTTTACTTGCTTTGAACGCTTCAGAAAAGGTGACAAAGAAAATCAGAATACAAGAATTTATAATATTCTTGAAAAACTCGATTTGAAATCACGACTTGCAGAAAACTGCGAAAAGTTACCGATTGATAGAAAAGTTACAGAATCAAAACTCAATATTCTGAGAGAAAAGTCAGAAGCCTTTTTAAAATCTTCTCTTGCAGAAACAGAAAATATTTCTGAAAATACAAAAGTGAAAAAACATATTCTGCAAACAAATTCTCTTTGTTGCGGTTGCGGTGTGTGCAAAGAAGTATGTCCTGTCAATGCAATTGAAATTGTTATGAATTCAGATGGCTTCTATTCTGCTGTAGTTAAAGAAAATGCCTGTGTTTCCTGTGGCAAATGTAAGTCAGTCTGTCCTATGGAAAGTGAGGATAATTTTAAAAATATCAAGGAAAGCAGAATTTATTCATATAAGGATAACGATTCTCTGACCCTTGGGTCTTCTTCCTCAGGAGGATTTGCACATAGACTTTCAACATGTTTTGCGGATAGGGGTTACAGCGTAGCAGGTTGTGTTTTTGATGCTGAAGAAAAAAGAGCAAAACATATTTTATCTTTATCTGAAGATTCTGAAATGCTGAAAAAATTCAGTGGCAGTAAATATATGCAAAGTGATTTTTCATCTGTAACAAAAGACCTTGTTGCGTCAGAAAAACCTCTTGTCATTTTCGGCACTCCCTGTCAGATAGCGGGTGCACGAAACCTGCTGAAAGATAAGAAAGATGTAGTTTATGTTGATCTTATCTGTCATGGTGTTCCTTCATATAATCTTTTCAGAAAATATGAAGTATTGCTCAGAGAAAAATATAATATGAACACAGAAAAACTTGATTTGTCTTTCCGCTATAAGCCCATGGGATGGAAAGAAAGATATATGTGTGTTTCATCTGACGGAAAAGAGCTTGTTCAGCATAAAACCGAAAATGAATATTTTCTGATGTATGAATCTAAAAACTGTTACGGAAAAGCCTGTTATGAGTGCAGATGGAGAGCGGATTCTTCTGCCGATTTAAGAATAGGCGACTATTGGGGAGACAAATTTTCGCTTGATGAAACAGGTGTAAGTATGGTGCTTTCAATGAATGAAACAGGAGAAAATATTCTGAAAGAGCTTTCATCATACGGCAAAATTTCGGAAGAAATCATATCTGATTATTATAACTTCCAACAGACAGAAAACGTTTCTCCTTCAGTATATTACAGAAGAGTAATGTCAGAACTCAGCGATAAAAATGTTTCACTTGAAGAAACAGTAAAAAAATATATAACTCCTTTTGAAAAAAGAAAGCAGGTGAAGAATAAATTTTATGAAATTATTAAAAAAGTCATCAGGTAAATATTCTTCACTCGCAGGTAATATGCTTCTTTTTACAATAAGCAATTTCGGTTCTAAAATCATCTCCTTTCTCCTGGTTCCTCTCTACACGTATGTTCTTACAACAGAGGAATACGGAACGGTTGATTTACTTTCTACTACATCAACTCTCCTTATACCGATTCTTACTCTGAACATTCAGGATGCTGCTTTGCGTTTTGGTATGGATAAAAATTATTCGCCCAAAGATGTTATAACAACGGCACTCAGAATTAACGGAATCGGTGGCATAATTCTTGCAGTTGCGTTGGTTGTTATAAGATTTACGGGATTAATTGATATTCCTGCAGAATATCTTGCTTTTTTGTTTATCTTATATTTATTCAGTTCTTTGAACAATACGTTTACTCTTTACCTGAAAGCAAAAGATAAAGTCAGTGTGCTTATGGTAAGCGGCATTCTTAATACACTTTTTATGTGTGTTCTTAACCTTCTTTTCCTTCTTGTGTTCAAGTGGGGTATAACAGGCTATCTCCTTGCAATGTCAGGAGCAAGTGTCGTGGCGGTAGTGTATCAGCTTTTTGCAGGTGCAATTTATAAGGATGTTGAATTAAAAAGGGAAAAAAATATTACAAGAGAAATGCTTCTGTTTAGTGTCCCGCTTGTAGCAAATTCTCTTGCGTGGTGGATTAACAGTGCATCGGACAGGTATATTCTTACATTTCTGTGTGGTGTGGCGGCAAACGGTATTTACTCGGTTGCCTATAAAATCCCTACCATTCTTACAACTGTTCAGAACATTTTTTATAACGCATGGTCAATTTCTGCCATTAAAGAATTTGACAAAGAAGACAAGGATGGCTTTATCGGAAATATATTTTCTCTTTATAGCTTCGTGTCAGTAATGGCGTGTTCAGTAATAATGATTTTCAATATTCCCATATCGTCTGTTCTCTATGCAAAAGAGTTTTTTGAAGCGTGGAAATGTGTACCGTTTCTTCTTGTGGGTACTGTGTTCAACGGAATGGCATTGTTTGAGGGATGTCTGTTTACCGCAGTTAAAAAGACAAAAGAAGTGTCTGCAACTACACTTGTGGGCGCAACAGTGAATATAATCTGTAATTTTGTTTTTATAAGATATTTCGGTGCATTAGGTGCAGCTCTTGCAACTATGCTGGGTTATGTAGTGTCATACCTTGTCCGTTCAATAATGATGAGGAAATTTATCATAATGAAAATCAACAGACCTGTAATTATAATCAGCTATGTTTTACTTGCGATTCAGTCTCTTGTAGCACTTGATGAAAAACTCTGGTATATCCAGATAGGTCTGTTTGTAATGTTAATTTGTATTCAGTATAAATATCTCTTATCCTTCTGGAAAAAAATCAAAGCCAAAATTAAAAACAAATAAAATTAATCCCCGTCAGAAACTCAACTATATTTTGAGCCTGATGGGGATTTTTAAATTGTTAGAAATATGTTAGAAAAATAAAGTTAGAAGAATAATTTTGGATTTTTAAATTCAGCGATGATTCTTTGTTTTAAAAATGCTTAATAATCAGTCTTTTTACCCTTTGGGGATTTTTGATAACGCAAACACAAAACATCACACGAAATCAGACGTGATCTTGCGTAGAACTGCAATTTCAATATCAAAATTCCAATAAAGGATGAAAGACTTTTTCTTCTGATTTTTGTGATTCTTCATTTCGGCTTAAGAAGAAGTGAGGCATTAGGGCTGAAATGGGACGCGGTGGATTTCAAAAATAACAAGCTTACTATCAAACACACAGTTGTCACTTACGGCAATAAGGTGGAGAAAAAAGACTCAACAAAAACAGATGCAAGCTACCGTGTGTATCCTTTGTCAGAAGAAATGAAGATGATTTTTCAGATTCTTAAGGAGCAGGAAAAAAGGGAAAGGGCAATCTGTAAAGGCGATTACATAGAAAACGATTATATTTTCAAATGGCCTGACGGTCATCTGTATGATCCTGATTGGGTTTCGAAAAAGTTTAAAGACTATCTGATTGAGAATAATCTGCCTGTAATTCGTCTCCACGATTTAAGACACAGCTGTGCAAGTTTATTGCTTGCAAATGACTTTCAAATGTACGATGTAAAGGAATGGCTCGGTCATTCCGGCATACAAATTACCATCGATATTTACGGTCATCTGGACACAAAAAGAAAGAATAAAGCCCAAGAATCTATTCAGAATTCAGTGAATGTTAGAAGCTTTCTCCCTGATTCTGCTGGGAATATGGCAGTTTGAGAGTGAAATTACCAAAAGGTTTTGAGTTGTTAGAATTTTGTTAGAAAAATGATGTTATTATTTCTTAAAAGAAAAATAATTTCAGGGCATAAAAAAGCCGCAACCCTTGATAAATCAAGGATTGCGGTATGGCGCGCTGCAAGAGATTCGAACTCCTGACCTTTTGGTTCGTAGCCAAACACTCTATCCGACTGAGCTAGCAGCGCAAACAGCGTTTTTCAACGCTCATATATATTACCACAACAATTCAAAAAAATCAAT
>JAZQWT010000101.1:0-5803 GCA_045632485.1 Acutalibacteraceae bacterium | reverse complement strand
ACAGCAAGGATAATCTCATCAGAACTATTGAAAGCTTAAGCGAGATTGGCTGATTTACGGTTTGAAATATCAGGAGTGATAAAAATGAAAAATGCTATTAAAATTTTTATGATGTGTGTTTTATGTGTAACAATGATTATGAACACATTGCTTGTATCGGCAGAAACCATCACAGTGGCAGAAACTACTACTGTATCAGAAAAGACTACAGTCGAAGAAAAAACCACAGCCAAGGAGAAAACTACAGAAAGAGAAACAACTCCGGCAGAAGACACAGAGACAGAAGCAAAAACAACCGAGACTCCAAGCACAAAAAGAGAAAAAATTTACATTTCAATTAAAGATAAAGGGGTTGCTCCTGCATACGCTTCCCCTATATATATTTATACGGGCAAACCGATTAAGCCTGTGGCTGTTGTAACAAAAGGAGACGGAACCGAGGTCGATAAATCTGACTACACTTTAGAATACACCGGAGATTGCACAAATCCGGGTAACCATGGTGTAAAGGTTGTATATAAGAAAAATGGTTATGCGGTAGAAGCTCCGTATCAGATTATCCCCGGCACAACAGACAAAATTAATGTAAAAGTTAAAAACGGTCAGGTTACAGTATCCTGGAATCCTGTCCCCGGTGCGGGTGTTTACAGAGTTTATAAATATAACGAGGAAACAGGAAGATATTCTGAAATGTGGTGGTCTGCGGATGAAATTGCATCTCCGAAAACATCACGCACCTTTACAAGTAAAGAACTTAAACCCGGCGGAAAATATAAAATGGCAATTATGGCTCTGCCTTCAATCAACTGGATGCCCACAAACCAAATGGCTTATTTCACAGTTGATACAACAAAAGATACTGAAACGGCACAGAAACCTGTAACAACTACAAAACCTGCAGAGAAACCCACACTTATCACACCTCAGCCTACAAACCCGGGCGAAACGGTAGAAAGTGTTGCAACAACCACACCCGAAGACGGAACAACAGCTGTTCCTGACGGAGAAGCCGTTTACGAAAGTGTTGTAGAAACACTTGAAACTGATGAAGATAATGTAAACGATAACAAAAAAGACAATTCAGACAGAATAAAATTAGGCATAGGAATCGCAGTAATTGTTCTTGCAGTTGCAGGTATAGCTTTTGCGGTTTATAAAAAGAAAAAATAATAAAGCGTAGGAATTCAGCGTTATCAAGTTTAAGAAAAAATTCCGGCAGAAAGGGGAATATATATGAAGAAAAAATTTATGTCTTGTTTATGTCTGTGCCTGATATTTGTGTGTGTTTTCACGAGTGTAAGTGTAGGTGCGGTTAATTACAAGCCCGGCGTTATTTATCATGACGGAAAGCCTGATATTATCAAGGTTGACCAATGCTCAACCTCTGTCAGAATAGAATGGGAGTCCTACGGCAATAACCGCGATTACACATATCATCTTTATCGTCTGGAAAATGAGGACCCTGAAGGTGGAGTGCCTGAAAAGATTGCAGACATTGATGGTAAAAAAACATATTATGTGGATAAAACTGTCAAACCACAGAAGGTTTACTGGTACTTCCTGTCGGTGTCATACCTGGACACAAGCGGAAGAGTAGATGTAATCCGTTGTTCACGTATGGATTCGGTGTGGGCGTCTACCAATTTTCCCAGACCCGATTTTTCTTTGGTAGGTAATAGCGGACAGGGCATACTTCTGAAATGGAACAAGCTGAAGGATGCTACGGGCGTTATGATTTATCGCAGCAGAACGGGGAAAAAGGGAAGCTGGACAAAGATAAAAACACTCAAAGGTGATAAAGCGGGTTCTTATACCGATACGAATGTACTCATCGGTGAAACCTACTATTACTGCTTCAAAACCTATAAGACAATAAAAGGTAAAAACTATTACAGCCAGTCATCGGTTGCGTATAAGAGAACAATTCTCGATGTATCAACACCAAAATATCTCAATGCTACTGCAGAAAAAGACGGTATCAGATTTACATACGGTAAGTCATTAGGTACCATCGGCTATATTATTTACAGAAGCGATACAGGTAAAAAAGGTACATGGACAAAAATGGCAGTTACCAAGAGTAACAACACACTTACATATCTTGATAAAACGGCAGAAAAGGGCAGGACATATTATTACACTGTCAGGTCTTATAAAAAGGTCAGCGGAGAAACCATATACAGTGCATCAGCCAAAGCAATCAAAATTCTGTATGATACAGATAATCCCGTAATTGATTTCAGTGAAAACGAGATAACCTTTAAAGACCATTACGAAGAGATAAGGGTTGAACTCACAGCGAAGAATATACCTGAAGAGGGATATTTCAGATTCTTCATTAACGGTTACGAGCTTACGGATGAAATTCTCAATGATGAAAAACAGCTTGCAGTTTTCAAAAATAAGTGTAATTTTGTTTTTGTTGCAGATGAAGAAAGTGCGACAGAAAATAAACTGGACCTTTACTTCCTCAGAATCAAAAAAGGCACAGGTAAACTCAGAGTTGAACACTCGGAAAATCCTAAAATTGCCGCAGAGATTGTTGTAAAGTGTCCTGAACTTCCCGTAGACAAAAGCTTTGATGAGATAAATAAGCTTGTTGATGAGGGTTGCGAAAAGGCAAAAGAAGTTCTTGAAATGGCAGATGATCTGAATGATATTGAAAATGTCAGCGAGGAAGAAAGGCGTGCGATAGACAGGAAGGTTTATGATGTTTACATGTGCTTCTTTGATGCCTGCGAAATGTTTCATGATAAAATAGAGTACAGTCCTACCGCAGGGTACCAAGCAGACCGTGATTATTACATAGAATATGGGGACTTCAGTGAAGCTGCAACCACAGCAAATGATGTTTCTGAAATTGTTGAGTACATGGAAAAAATTCTGGAATGGCGAAAAATTCATATCTGAACCGGTTTTGTGATTATCTGCATGATTATGAAATGTAGTGGGTTTTACCATATTTTCTAAGGAGGTTACGGTTATGAAGTTTAAAAAGTTATTGTCAGTTATTCTTGCGGTTGTTATGGTGTTCGGCACAAGTATTTTAGCCTTTGCTGATGAAACGGAAACGGTAACTTTTACTGAGGGTATTTTTACCTACAGACTGAGAGATGGCGATGTGAGACTCGAAAAATGTGAAGCGTCAGTAGAGGGAAAGGTTGTTATTCCTGATGAAACGGAGCAGGGTTATCAGGTAGTTGCCATAAGTAATACTGCTTTTAAAGGATGTATAAATGTTACTGAAATTGAAATAGGCGAAAATTTACATCTTGAGACACATCATGATTTCACTATGTGTAACAATCTTGTCCGTTATTCGGTCGATGAAAATAATAAATCCTGTTGTGCCGATGAATACGGTGTGTTATACAGTGCTGATAAAACAATTATGATAGCTTATCCGCCTGCAAGCCCGGTGGAAAACTATGTTATTCCCGATGGCGTAGTCAGAATAAATGCAGTTTTTAATAACTGTGTAAATCTGAAAACCCTGACAATTCCTGAAAGCCTGGAGTTCAGAAAAGGTTGCGGTTTTGATAATTGTCCCAATCTTACCGATGTATATTTCGGAGGAATTGAGCGTGACTGGCTTCTTATGGACGGCGGTCCGTGGTCAACGGAGAAAAACAATATAAATATGCATTACAGGAGAATGAATTTCTTCGATTACCTTAAAAATGCCCCAGGGGATTTAGGTGCATTTTTCGGTCCGTTCATATATGTTTTGGGGGTAACTGCCGGACTTATTGTGCTCTTCCCCGTAAACCTTGTCAGGACTTTTATTAATTGGATTAAGTAAATTTAAAATTACGGATTTATATGTTTGCTCTATAAAATTAAATTTCTTAAGGAGGTTTTATTATGAAAAAATTATTATCAGTTTTATTGGCGGTTGTTATGGTGCTTTCTATGTTCAGTGTAACATCTTTTGCTGTGCAGGATAATTCAGCTTCAACTGCACGTGCAACAGTAAGCTCTTTTTCAATTACCGATTTTCTGGAAAATCTGATTCAGTCTTTTGACGATTTCTTTGCAGAACTTTTCGGTGCAGGGAAAAATCTTCCTGATGTTTCAGGCTGGACAGACGAAGAAATAATAGATTACTATATTTCAGCAGCAAAGAAAAGTAACGAAACAACTGTTTCAAAGGAATTTCTCACATTTGATTACATAGATGACGGCGAAGAAGACTCAGTTTATGATTCGTTGCTTCCTCTTGTCAGAAGCACAATGGGTAACAATGTGTATGAGTTTGAGGGAATTACAGGTGATTTCGAAAAACTGACAGTTAACGATTGCGAATCTGTTGATGCGTATAAAAAGGGCAGACACATTGTTGTTGATATTGTTCTTAAAAATCAGTCAGACAGCATGAATAATGAAGAAGCTTTTGTTAACACAGTTTCTCACGGAATGAGCATTGTTGACAAACAAGCACTTAAAGATGCTTTTACTGAATTGGGAGTAACAGTAGATGTTTCAGAAGGCAATGTGTTGTTTGACTACACTAATGCAAAAATTTCTGTCAGAATCGATTCCGACGGATATATCAGAAAAGGTACATGGTCACATAATTTAGATATTAATTTAGAAAATATTATATTTGTTTTTGACGGTCTCGATGTGCCTATGGATATGGTCGCAGGTTTTACCCATAAAACAAAAACAGGAAGCATTTTTTAATTAAATTTTTATAATGAAAGAAGGAAAAAATTATGAAAAAAGCAAGTAAATTATTAGCGGTTATTTTAGCAGGTATTATGTTGTTTTCAATTTTCACAGTATCTGCAAGTGCAAAAGCAATGACAAAATCAGAGGTTGTTAAGTTTTATCACAGTATTCTGAAAGAAACAGCCGAGAAGAATAAGATTATTTTGATTAAATGCGATTCAAAAGAAAAAGACTCTGCAGATTTTTCAGGCCTTTCAGGACTTGACCTTAAGCTGACAAAGAAGCAATACAGTTACTGCGATGGCTTGTGGCGTGAGGAAAGTGACTCTGTTTATCATTACGGTGTTTCAAATGAGTTCGAGGAAGCAGTTTATACTGATATTTATTCTGCATTCAGCATCGAATGGGAGCTCGATTGGGGTTACAATATAAATACCGCAACTTATTCAGATAATAAAATCGTTATTGAACTTGAAGATGACCAGGAATTTCACGACATCATTAAGCTTACTGTTTATCTCAAAAATAATGTTATCTCCAAAATCACAAAAGAAGTTTTTGAAGAATATTATGATGAATATTCCGTAATAAAGGATATTCCGTTTGAAGTAACATATGAAGGTAATTACACCTACACATTCAAATATGATAAAATTCCTGCAAAGAGCATTACTCTTTCCGAAACAAATATAACTCTCGGATACGGAGATGTTGCGGAGCTTTCATACACAGTAGGGCCTGAAAATGCTACGTTCAAGGACGTGGAACCTTATGCTGCTTTCGATGAAAACGAAACACTTATAGCATATGCCTACATAGAAGACGGTAAGCTTTATGTGGAAGCGTGTAATGAGGGCACAGGTATATTGGAAGTATATACAATGTCAGGAGATGTTTGTGAAACCTGTGAAGTAACAGTTGAATATACATTTTTTGACAGAATCCGTTCAATATTTGACAGTATTTTATTCTGGTTTGAAGTGCTTTTCGGAATTTAATTTTTATAAGTCTGAAACCCGTGGACATTACTCCGCGGGTTTTCGTCTGTAATTATTACTGCTGTTGAAAGTTCAGAATATAAGTGCTATAATGAAATAAATGAGGTGATGTTATGGATAAAAAGTTATTT
>JAZQWT010000100.1:0-45421 GCA_045632485.1 Acutalibacteraceae bacterium | reverse complement strand
GCTACATACTTATGTCCTGTTTTATAAAGTACTTCTTCCGCGAGAGTTATGCCGCATACGGTACACTTACGGATTCTGAAACCATCTTCAGTACAGGTAACAGGTGTAATTACCTCCCAATTACTCAGAACATGTTCATGTGATGTGGGGTCAATACCATTGTAAATAATTGTCTGTCCATACTGAGTTACTTTGCTTATATCAATTTCACTTGTTTCTGAACGTCCCACAAACAGATAACCCTGCGGGGATGTTGCAGTTTTAAGGAAATCTTTGCTTATAAAAAGAAGTTCTGAAAAATCATCAATGTCCTCGTTTGCTTTAACTGTGAAACTAATGATTTTTTCTTCATTATCAAGCATAAGGAGCTCAGAAAGAGAAGAATCTCCTGCCCATGAAGCAAATACAGTCTTATATTTACTCATTGCTTCTTCACCTGACCAGAATTCAGTATTTGAGTTTCTTTTTGAGAAAAGATGCTCCGTGTTCTGCCAGTTACCATTTATAAGGTAAGCATCTGCCATAGGCCCTTCAAAGGTAAGAAAAGAGGAAGGAGTGTTGCTTGTATTCTGCAGAGTAAGCTTCTGATAATCATAAATAACAACAAGACTGGCTGCAAAAATGTAGTAATTGGTTTTAAGATAAACACTTACTTCAACATCTTCGCCCGCTTTGGCAGAAGCTTTATCTGTTTCTATTCTGAATTCGGCAATATAGTCCGATTCGTCTGCCGCATAGACAGACGAACCGAACATACCAAAAATCAGAACAATAGTCATTGCCAGACTTATAAGTCTGAAAGCAAAATTGCTTTTTTTCATAATAACCACGTCTCAAATAAATTTTATTTTAATTATGCTGCGGGAGTTTCGGGGGTTGCAGGAGTTTCGGGGACTGCAGGTGCTTCGGGTGTTGCGGGAGCATTAACTTCAGCAGCAATCTCACTGAGTGCACCTACAATAGAAGATGCTGCATATCTGCCGAGAGAAATAAGTTCGTGATAACTGATAAGTGAATAGTCGTTATCAGGAACAATATAACCGAGGGCATCGTTGCAAAGACCGAATGCTGTAAGCTGATCGTCACCAAAAATTTCCTGTACTGATTTGTACTGGAAGTCCTGACATGCGAATGAGCCTTCAGCTGTGATTGAACCACCGCCATAGATGATATCCTGTACGATTTCACCGGGAGCCGTAACTGCCTTCATCTGCTTGCCGATTTCAATGTAACCTGTTTCTGAAACAACCTCGTAAGTACCCTTTTCTGTTCTGAGGATGTTATATGTAACAAGGTTTGCTCTGCCTGCGAGCTTGATAAAGTTGTTTGTAACGGGAATTCTGATTTCCTTGATTCTTACGTTAAGGATAGGTTCTACCTCTGTTTCTTCAACAGATGTCCAGCCTTTATACCAGATTGTGTAGCTGTCCTGGAGACCATATTTCTCGATTTCTTCCCTGATGATTGAATCGCCTGAAATCTTATCGTTAGCAACGATTTCTTCCTCTGTCAAGTTAAGAGCAAGAAGAATTCTGCCGATTTCTGTACCGTAACGGATTGATTCCTCATATCTGTGTACGTTGGGATAACCGTCACTTGAAGGACCTCTGCCCATGTAGATACCTGCAATTGCGCCGTTGATGAAGTAGAAGTTGTAGCCTTCCTTACCTTCATTTACCGCTACAGAATCATCTGAATATTCGTTAAGATATTTTTCGATATAGTAAACATATTCACCGCAAAGCTCACGGCCCGTGCCCTTACCGTCATCTGTAGGAAGACCTGCAACGTCGGGATGACCTGCCATGTTAGCAATGATTGTGGGTGTTGCATTAACATCATCAGGTGTGAAAACAAGACGTGTTACTGTGTTGTCCTTAGCAGTTGCTGAGGGGCGGTTTTTGTTGTTGAAGTATCCGTCACCGATATCCTTCTTTGAATATGTCATTGTACCGGGTTTCATATCATCGAGAGCTACGCCCATTGCGTTTGCTGTTCTTTCAACAACAATTTTCATGTAGTCTTCGTCAACACCTTTTTCAAGTGTGCCGAGACCTGTCCAGCCTTTGAAAAGGTTTCCGAGAAGTTTGGGGAAAAGATTTGTCCAGAGACCCTGTGTATCGATACCGCTGTGTGAGTGAGTTGCAGCAACGTTGACGCTTGCAAGCTTAATGTTCTTTTCTGCTGCAATCTTAGCAATTTCTGCACGGATCTGTCTGATATAAGCGTTTGAAACGCCGATTGAGTCGATTGTAGCGAAGATTGAAACGCCTCTGCCTGATGAGTCATCAAGAGCAACGATTCTTACTTTCATATCATCAACGATTGATTCAACATTGTTTGAGAATCCATTGTTAATATCGATGTAACCGCCAAGATAATATTTTTTTGTCTGCCAGTCATCAGGAACAAGGCTTGCATTAGCATAACCAAGCTGCCATTTTGCTCCCTGTGCAGGTTCATCGAGGAATGTGCCTGTACCTTCATAGAAGTTTTCGCTTCTGTAATCTGCTTCTGCTTTGAAATAGTCGGGATCCGGAAGAGTATCTGCAAGAAGACCGAGAATTTCATGAGCAAGGATTTCGACATACTGTAAGAAAACATATTTAAGCTGCTGTGTACTCTTAATATTGCCGATAGCATCCGCTGCACCGGGGATAGAAAGAAGGTCAACCTGTTTGCCGTTCAAAGTAATCATCCACTGATTTTCTGCCTGAGAATGACGTTCATTGTAACCTTTGACATAGTCCTGGATGAGTTTTTCAATGGTTGACATTGTAGCTTCATCTGTGTTGACAATATCTTCGATTCCTCTTGTCTGTTCGTCGTCAGCTGCATAGACGATAGAGAAGGTTGAAACAACCATTATAATCGCCATAACAACAGAAACAACTTTAAGTAATTTCTTATTCATGGTGAAAATCTCCTTTTCATTGATTTATGAACATTACTCCATATTGAAATAATAACACACATAATATATTTTTTCAATATATTATTTATTTTTTATCTTCTTTTTCTCTTGGGGCTTTTTTTGTTTACGTAAACCGTAAAACAACCATATGCAACAGCCAATAAAACCAGGAGAATCACAATAATTTTCCCGATAACACTGTTCCATACTGTCGAAAAGAATCCGACTATTGTAAGAATCATACTTCTGCTCACGGTTTTTGATGCAACCAGGTCTGTTCTGGCAATTTCTTTACCTGCGTAATATACTGTAGCCGTACCGATTTTTTCGCCTTTTTTAACAGGAGCTTTCAATTCGTCAGGTGTATCTGTGTTAGGCTGAACAAATACACTTGAAGAATCAAGCGTAGCAGGAACGAGAGCTGCAATATCTGAAGAAGGAACCAGTTCAAGAGTATCAACTGTCCATGAATATTTAACGTCAACAACAGTAACTATCTGATTTTCTTCAACAACAACCTTATATTTTATGTTTGCAAAAGTCCACTCAATCATTTTTTTGCACTCAATAAAAGCAATATTTTCCGGAATTTCTTCTGCCTTTGCATCTTTGGAATCTGCTCCCATAATAATTGCAATATAGTTATATCCGTTTTTGCTTGCCTTTGTTATGATACATCTGCCTGCATTTTCAGTTGTACCTGTTTTTATACCTGTAACATAAGAAAGATAACAATCGTGATGATTAGGGTTTATCATCAGATTTGTAGCAGGAAGAATTCTTTGCGGATTTTTGTTTGTCTTGGGCATATTGTAACTGGTCTGACCCACTATTTTTTCGAAGGTAGGTTTTTTCATTGCCTCCTTACATATAAGATACAAGTCATATGCCGTCGTATAATGTCCTTTTTCATCAAGACCGTGTACATTCACATAATTGGTACTTGTGCAACCCAGTTCCTTGGCTCGTGCATTCATCATTTTGATAAACTTAGGAACAGAACCTGCAATATGCTCTGCTATTACCACCGCTGCTTCATTGGCACTCTTTACCATAAGACAATTAAGCAAATCATACATAGTCAGTTTTTCTCCGGCCACCAGTCCGCCAAGTGAAGAATTGGTTCCGTTAAGTGAATCAATTGCACTTTGTGAAACTACAACCGTTTCATTAAGATTCTCACAATTTTCAATAGCGAGAAGTGCAGTCATTATCTTTGTAAGGCTTGCAGGTGCCACTTTTTTGTTGATATTTTTGTTGAAAACTGCTTCATCGTTGTCAAGACATATCATACACGCAACATCTGCACGTAAAGAGAGAGAGTCGTTATACTCTGCATAACACGTCAATGGTGTTAATATAGACAGAAAAATTATTGAAGTTAATAAAAAAATTACTGTTTTTTTCATAGACAATTCACCCATATTGTTGTATAATACATTATTATGTACTAATTATATATTAATTTTTTGCGTATATCAAGATGTTTTGAATTATTTTACATTTTATAAAGGAGGTTTGGCACTTGCTTTATGTAACAGGAGATACCCACGGAAATATCAATCGTTTCTCCGCAAAAGAACTCAAAAAGCTGAAAAAAGGCGATACCCTTTTCGTGTGCGGTGATTTTGGTTTCATCTGGGATGACAGCCCTCAGGAAAAACGAAACCTTAAAAAATTATCCTCTAAAAAATACACAATATGTTTTATTGACGGCACACATGAAAATTTTGACCTTCTTAAAAATTATAAATTAGGCACCTACAAGGGCGGACTTGCAAGAAAGATAAGCAGCAACATATATTACCTTCAGCGAGGACAGATTTACGATTTTGAAGGAAAAAGTATTTTTGTTATGGGTGGCGGCGAAAGCCCTGATATTGATCTGAGATACGAAAAAGACACATGGTCAAGCGATGAAACACCTATTCGTCAGGAGCTTATTGACGGAGCCAAAAGACTTCAGGAAAGAGATTTCTGCGTAGACTTTATTCTTTCACATGAGCCTCCCGCAAAAATCAAAGGACTTCTTCTGCTGCAGGATACTGATTCTGCACGTGTTACAGGACTTAACACTTATCTCGAAGAATTAAGCCAGTCCTGCGAATTCCGTTGCTGGTTTTTCGGAAGTATGCATGTGGATAAATATATTTCTTCCACTCACATAGGTGTGTATCAGAAAGTTATCAATATGCTTACCGAAAATTCAATCACAGGCGATATTATTCAGACAGTTTAAAAATCAGTTTAATATTTAAGGAGTAGATATATTATGAAAAACACAGAAAAAACAATGGAAAAAGTTGTTGCTCTCTGCAAAGGCAGAGGTTTCATCTTCCCCGGCAGTGAAATTTACGGCGGTCTTGCAAACACATGGGACTACGGCCCTCTCGGTGCAAGACTTAAAAACAACGTAAAAGACACTTGGAGAAAAAGATTTATCCAGGAAAGAAAAAACAGCTACGAAGTTGATGCTGACATCCTTATGCATCCCAGAGTATGGGAAGCAAGCGGTCACGTTGCAAGCTTCTCTGACCCTCTTCTTGACTGTAAAGAATGTAAAATGCGTCACAGAGCTGACAACCTTATCGACGATTTCGATGAAAATGCTCACGCTGACGGTATGACAAAAGAAGAAATGTTTGAGTATATCAAGGCTCATTCAATCCCCTGCCCCAACTGCGGCAAACACAACTTCACAGACATCCGTGAATTCAACCTTATGTTCCAGACATTCCGTGGTGTTACAAACGATTCAAAGAGTGTTATTTATCTCCGCCCCGAAAATGCACAGGGTGAATATGTTAACTTCCTCAATGTACAGCGCACAATGAGAGCAAAGCTTCCCTTCAGCATCGGTCAGATCGGTAAAGCTTTCCGTAACGAAATCACTCCCGGTAACTTCACTTTCAGAACAATTGAATTCGAACAGATGGAATTCCAGACATTCTGTAAAGAGGGTACTGATAACGACATTTACGATTACTTCAAAGAATACGGTATGCAGTACTATAAAGACCTTGGTATCAAGGAAGAAAATCTCCGCTACCACGACCACGAAAAACTTGCTCACTATGCAAAAGCTGCTTGTGATATCGAATTCCTCTTCCCCTTCGGTTGGGGCGAAATCAATGGTACTCACAACAGAACTGACTTCGACCTTACAAGACATCAGGAATACAGCGGTCAGAGAATTGACTACCTTGATCCTGAAACAAACGAAAGATATGTTCCCTATATTATCGAATCAACTTACGGTCTTGACAGAACTGTTCTCGCGCTTCTCTGCGAAGCTTATGACGAAGAAGTCATCGATGCAGAAAAGAACGATACACGTGTTGTTCTCCACTTAAGTCCTGCAGTTGCTCCTTATAAAGCAGCAGTTCTTCCTCTTTCAAAGAAACTTTCAGAAGATGCTCTTAAGGTTTACGAAAAACTCAACAAGCACTTTATGACAGACTTTGACGAAACAGGCTCAATCGGTAAGAGATACCGCCGTGAAGACGAAATCGGTACTCCCTACTGTGTAACATTCGACTTTGATTCACTTGAAGACAACTGTGTAACAGTAAGAGAAAGAGATTCAATGGAACAGGTCAGACTTCCCATTGATGAAGTTGCAGCATACATTGAAGAAAAAATCAAATTTTAAGCGATAAAAAAACAGGAGTTCAAAGAACTCCTGTTTTTTTATGAACTTTATCGAAACAACTACAACATCAAGCTAAAAGAAGATATAAAAAACACGGTCATCAGACCGTGTTTTTCGTTTAAATATCCATGGGCATTTTTGTTGCTTTCTGTCCCCAGGCATTTGCCCAGCTTTCGCAATAAACTTTATAATAAGAAACGTTGTTTTTCTTTCTGTAGTTTGCGAAAAGATTGCACCAAATCATTGAAGGAAGCGCAATTACAATATAATAGAGAGGACCTAAAAGCAAGCACTGCCAGGTGTGACCGTATTCGTGAATACGTGTGTTATAGGTCCATTTTTTATTTTTGTGAGCATCTTTCATAAAGATGAAAAGGCCGAGAGACAATCCGCCTGCATTCCAGGGAAGATAAACAATGTAAGAATAACCGAATCTCTGCCAACGGCGTTTTTTGATTTTTGTACAAATTAAAAACGCAATACCGCCTACCAAATTTACAGGCAGACCCCATGTCCACTGAACAATATAGAAAAGCGCTTCAAGGAATTCATTCATTGCAGTTTTTTCTTTTTTATCGGGATATTTTTTTGTAATATCAATCATTGTTCATTGCCTCCTTTTCTTTCTTCAGTTCAAGAAGAATGAGATACTCTCCTTTTTCATTTTTCTCAATAAAATGTTCTTCATTATTATTCTTGCCCAGCCATGTATTTTCAAGTTTCTGACCTGAAATAAGTTCACAGCGTTTTTTCTCTTCGTCAGTAAGAGTTACACTGCCATATTTTTTCTTCGTTGCAACAGCTGCACGAATCATCGTGTGGTCGTCTTTTGTCATCTTGAAGTTTTTGAGAAGAATAAGTGCAATTATCGCTGCCACAATAGGAATAACTGCAACGCAGATTCTTACACCTAAAACTGCACTGTCTGTCTGAGTGAAAAGCTGACCTGTTGTTTTTTCGTAAGTTGAAACTTTATCTCCTGTTACAAGACCGAATCCCTGCAAAGTAAAGCCTACAAGTGCCGCCATAACGCCGCTGATACTTTTCTTTATAAGTGTGCTGAAGGTAGAAATAACACCTTCGCGTCTTCTGCCCGTAATCATCTCGTCAACATCAGTAAGGTCGGGAAAAATATTTGTTGAAACAAAGCCAAGGCCTGACATACCGAAGGGATAAAGAATCATACTTACCATCATCAGAGCAATCCATAAAAATGAACCGCCCGGCTGCATAATAAGACCGATTGCCAAACCTGCCACCATTAAAGGGGTCACAATGTTTCCGCATTTTTTCTTGCCGTGTTTCATTGTAAGTGCATAGTTAAGCGGAAACGCACCCGCCTCCGCCACACCTGCAACTGCATTGAAAAGGGCATAAGTGCTGTACTGATTTGCAAGATATTTTATGTAGTAAACTTTAGAGTTTGCATAGAAACCTGTTGAAAACTGATAAGCAAGACTCATAAAGAAATACTGTCTGAAAGATTTATTCTTAAAAACAAGAACATATTCTCTGATAATATACGGTATGTCAAGTTTATCGTTTTTATTATCAAGAGAGCTTTTTTCACGTGTCTTTGAATAAGTGAGAAAAACTGCTACTGCAAAGAATACTGAAAGCACAATACCTATAACAAGGAATGGTGCTTTTGATTCAGATGTAATATTATCATTTGAACCGAATGCCGCCAGAATCACAACAACTATTCCGAAAGCAGGTACCATACCTGCAGAATTGAAAAGATAACCGACTGAATTATACTGTGTTCTCAGATTATATTCAGGTGCAAGCTCCGGAAGCATTGCAGTATGAGGTACACCTATTATCGTATACGCAGTTTTATAAAGCATATAAACAATAATGAAATACACCATTGTTTTTGTGGGGTCTTCTGCACCGTTAAGACCGAAAGAGTTCCACATAAGTGTATAAGACACTGCCATTACTGGAATACCCCAAAGCAGATACCGTCTGTGTTTTCCTGTTTTCGACCTTGTGCGGTCAGTAATTATTCCCATAACCGGGTCGGTTATTGCATCCCATATTGTTGCAAGCATTACAACAATACCTGCCTGATTAAGAGAAAGATTTACAACGTCTGTAAGGAATACGGTGAAATACATTCCGATGATGTAACCTGCACCGCCCATATACATATTGGCATAACTGTAGTTTATCATAGGCAGAATCGTAGTTTTGAAATCACCTTCAACGCCTACAAGCTTTTTGATTTTTTCTCCCAAAATTTCCACCTCCGGTTATGATTCTGTTACTGATTTTCCGCAGATATGCTCAGGTATCAGCTCCAGAACAAGAGTTTCATGTGCATAATTTTTAATTTCATTTTCTATATATCCGCTGTCCGATGTGAACTTATAACTCAGCTTGCGGCAGACTGATTCAATTATTTCTGCATCTTCCACAATCTGAATTTTCCCGAAAACCACAACACTTTTCACTTCAAGCACCCAACTGCCGTTTTTTGAAACACCGTTGTTGTAAACACAGAATGAAACTTTATTGTCCCGCTTCAATGAATCAAGCCTGTGACCTGTTTTACCGCAATGAAAATAAATCCTTCCGTTTTCTTCATCATAAAAATGATTCATCGGTGTGCCGTAAGGGTATCCGTTATCCCCCTGTACCGATAAGACTCCTCTTTTTTCATTTTTAAGAAGGTCTATACATTCAGTTGCAGATATTTCTTTGTTTTTTCTTGTCAGATTTCTGAACATCACACTCATCCGTTCAATATGGGAAAACCGTTTTCATCCCATAAAACTTTTCTTTTCCTTGCACTTCTGCAAGGGTCATATAAAGGGTCTTCGTGAGAATATCCGCACATACCCTTAAAGCATTTTTCATCTCTTGAATGGTAAATAAAAATCCATTCACCATTTTCATCTTTTACAAAGGAGTTATGTCCCGGTCCGTATTCACCCTCAAGGTCATCTGAAGTAAGAAGCGGTTTTTCCATTTTAGTCCAGCTGTTTATATCAAGCAAATCTGCGTTTTCATCCGCATACATCAGTCCTATGCAATATTCGGGACCTGTAGCAGAAGCTGAAAAGGCAAGAAAAATTTTCCCTTCGTGAATCATTACCGCAGGACCTTCATTGACTGGAATATTCACTCTTTCCCAATCATATTCAGGCTTCGTGAGAAGCATATGCTCACTTGTTGTTTTCCACGGCTCATCAGGATTTATTTCTGCAAGATACACATTTGAATGGCCGCCATTCTGTGCCCACGAAACATAGTATTTTCCGTTACATTCAAACTGTGTCATATCAAGAGAAAATCCGGTAAACGGAAAATCATCTCCGTCGCAGGAAGCAAATTTTCCTTTGTCTTCCCAACTGTCATTATACGGGTCTTTCCCCTTGCACATTATTACATGGCAGTTAATATCCCATACATTATTCTCACTTCCGCTTGCAGCAAAAAACGCATACCATTTCCCTTTGATTTCGTGGATTTCAGGTGCCCAGATGAAACGGAAAGATGTGAGAGAATCTTTCTCATCCCATATAACCTTTTCTTCTGCATTTTTAAGCCCGTCAATAGTTTCTGCACGACGAAGAATTATTCTGTCATACCCCTCTTTATCATCCTTACCGTACATAGGATATGAAGAAGTGAAATAATACCATCCGTCACTGCCCCTTGTAACGTAAGGGTCTGCGCGGTCCTTAATAAAAATATCGGTTTTCTTACTCATTTCATAATTACCTTTTTGATAACAGCTTTTACCTTGCCTATTAATAATTTTTTCTTTGAAGGTCCGGGGAACATTTTATCTGCAGTTTTCTGCACACCGATCTCTTCAAAATTCTTTCTGAATTCTTCTGCTTTCTTATATGTGGGTGCTTTTGATGCAAACAAAATATTATTTCTGCTCTGTATCATTTTATCAATGTCTGCATCAGAAACAAAAATTCTGTCTTTAATATTTTCAAGTGCTTTTTTACCTTTTTCACTTGAAACAAAAATACATGATGCACCACTTGCATTATATTTATCAACAGGGTAATATTTTCCGCCCAAATCACCTACATAAATATCAGAAAACGGTGGTAAGCTTTTGAATTTGCAATTAAGACAAGAGTTTCTCATAGCACATCCGCTCATGAAAATTCTTGCAAGCTGTGAAGGTGCATATTCCTCAAGCTTTTGGTTTCCG
This sequence comes from Acutalibacteraceae bacterium, assembly GCA_045632485.1. GTDB lineage: Bacteria > Bacillota > Clostridia > Oscillospirales > Acutalibacteraceae > SIG575. The sequence goes on along the minus strand of JAZQWT010000100.1, from coordinate 34,672 downwards.
TTTTCAAAATCTGCTTTGAGATAAAGGGGAAGATGTTTGCCGTCTTTTTTATATCTTGTTGTAAAAAATGTTACTTTACTTCCGTTTTCTTCTTCAATCTCTTCGATATATTTTTTAAGAACTTCAGGTGCAGACGGACCGTGACAGATGTAACTCATGGTTGTAAGATTTTCATAATCTTTTCCGAGGAAGGCTCTGATTGCAGCACACTCACAAGGTGAACCTGAATAGAAAACTTTTTCGTTTTTATCGAGAAGATTTTTTACTTCACTGAAAACATTTCCTTTGTCGCTCTGGAAATATTTTGAGCCGCGCATTTTCTTTACGTCTTCAATATTATTCGTAACAATAGTTTTTACGCCCTTGAAATCATCAGTATAAACTGCACCTGCAACATAAGAATTTTCTTCGATTGCTTTTTCGGCAAGGGCATAGAACATACCGCCTGATGAACTCTTTTTAATTTTTTCTTCGTCCTTCATCCACGCAATAAAACAATCGGTTTCAAAGTCATCACAGCGTGATACATTCTCTTTGATAACCTCACATTTTTTAAGGCAGAGTCCGCAATTTATACACTTGCTTTCATCAACTTGCGCGTAAAGATATCCCAATGAATCTTTCTTCATTTCAATTGCATTTTTGGGACATACATTTGCACATGCACTGCATCCGTAACAACTGTTTTCAGAGAGAACTGAAATATTTTTCTTTTCATTTTCTTCAGTTTTTTCAAAAACTTTTTTAAGAGAATTTTCAAAATAGTCTGAGGAAGATTTTACCCAATCTTCAAGAATTTTTCCGCTCTCTTCATAATTAATTTCAGAAAATTTAAAATCTTCTGAATTTTCATCTGTTACGATTCTGTCGGCAAGTTTTATTTTTGAAAGAAAATCGTTTACTCTTGTGTGTTTACCTGCATCTGTATCTGCTCTTTTTACAACAGCAAAACTTTTTCTGAAATTAACTGAAAATGCCATACCGTGAAATGAATCTGTAAGAACAAAATCAGCATCTCTCACAAGAGTTAAAAACTGCTGAATATCTGCATAAATTTTCCGTCCGGTTTTAAGACAGTTAATCTCTGAATCAAAGGGAGAAATAATAATTTTTTTACCCAGCTCTTTTTCAATTTTTCTGAGAGTTTTTTTGTGTATTTCAGTACCCCCCAAAAAGTAACAGAAAACGTAAGGCTCACTTTCAAGTCTTTCGGGCAAAGCAAATTCATTCCAGAAATTTTTATCATAAAGCAGGGTGGGGTCTACTGTGTTTTCGCATTTTCTGCCTGTGATTTTTTCCACAAGGGAAGCACCTGAAGATTCTCTTACGGAAATCGAGGAGAATGAAGAAATGTAATTTTTAAAATCTTCAAGATATTTTTCAGGAATTTCTTCACAGGCCACACTGGGGGCATAGGCAATTCTTTTTTCTTCAGGTACAAACTGCAGGAAATAATAGGGGTTGCAATCTGTGTGAACAGGGTTCCATATCTGGTCACTTCCGCAGATGCAGGCATCATATTTTTTTGCAATTTCTTCGGCATCAGCCACATCGTTGCAAAGCCTTGTAAGACGGAAATTTTTTGAAGCAAATTTCGAAAAGGCAAAGCTTCTTCCTGCAAAATCAGGACCTGATTTCATAATCTTATTATTAATTATCTTTTTAGTCTGTATAGGATGCAGAAGAAGTCGTCTGAATTTGGAAGACTTCGATGAAGAAGACCCGCTTTCGGTTCTTTTTACGTAATGGATAATTTCCGCATCATAACCCAGGTCTTCAACTTTTCTCTGCATTGCATAAGCCTGAAGATACACACCGTAGTTAATGGCGGTGTGCAAAGTTGCTATACCTACTTTTTTCTTCAAAGTGCCCACTCTCCTTTTTACTTCTTTATAATACAATTTTATGATAAAATAGTCAACTACACTTTGAAAATCATATATTTTTCTCTTTTAGAAATAAATTGTCAAAAATTTGTCACAATACCCAAAAAATATAGCGAAAAACCCTTTAATTTCTTATTTACTTTTTTGTAGAAAAGTGTTATAATTGCGAATGGTATATATTATATGTATATATTTATAGTTATTAATTTTCCATTTTAATAAGGAGGAAATTCATAATGGCAAGAAAAACCAAGACAATGGACGGTAATAATGCTGCTGCTTATGTGTCATATGCTTTCACAGAAGTTGCCGGTATTTACCCCATCACTCCCTCAAGCCCCATGGCTGACTATGTTGACCAGTGGTCTGCACAGGGTGTAAAAAACATCTTCGGCACAACAGTTAAGGTTGCAGAAATGCAGTCTGAAGCAGGTGCTGCAGGTACAGTTCACGGTTCACTTAACGCAGGTGCACTTACAACAACTTATACTGCTTCACAGGGTCTTCTTCTCATGATCCCCAACATGTATAAGATTGCTGGTGAACTTCTCCCCTCAGTTTTCCACGTTTCAGCTCGTTGTGTAGCATCACATGCTCTCAACATTTTCGGCGACCATTCAGACGTATATGCTTGCCGTCAGACAGGTTTCGCAATGCTTGCAGAAACTAACACACAGGAAGTTATGGACCTCGGTGCAGTTGCTCACCTTGCAACAATCAAGAGCCGTGTTCCCTTTATCAACTTCTTCGACGGTTTCCGTACATCTCATGAACTCCAGAAGATTTCTATCTGGGATTATGAAGATCTTAAAGAAATGTGCGATATGGATGCTGTTAACGCATTCCGTAAACGTGCTCTTAACCCCGAACATCCCGTAATGCGTGGTTCTCACGAAAATGGTGACATCTTCTTCCAGCATCGTGAAGCATGTAACGAATACTATGATGCAGTTCCCGCAATCGTAGAAGAATACATGGATAAAGTTAACGCAAAACTCGGTACAGATTACAAACTCTTCAACTACTACGGTGCTCCCGATGCAGAAAACATCATCGTTGCTATGGGTTCAATCTGTGACGTTGCTGAAGAAGTTATCGACTACCTTACAGCTAAAGGCGAAAAAGTTGGTCTTGTTAAAGTTCGTCTTTACAGACCCTTCTCAGCTAAAAAGCTTGTTGAAGCTATCCCTGAAACAGTTAAGAAAATCGCAGTTCTTGACAGAACAAAGGAACCCGGCTCACTTGGTGAACCTCTCTTCCTTGATGTTGTTGCTGCTCTTAACGCTGAAGGCAGAAAAGCTGATGTAATCGGCGGCCGTTACGGTCTCGGTTCAAAAGACACACCTCCCTCAAGCATCTTCGCTATTTATGACGAACTTGCTAAGGCAGAATCAAAGAGACAGTTCACAATCGGTATCAACGACGACGTTACACACCTTTCTCTTACAGAAACAGAAGCTCCCAACACAGCTGCAGAAGGTACAATCGAATGTAAATTCTGGGGTCTTGGCGGTGACGGTACTGTTGGTGCTAACAAGAACTCAATCAAAATCATCGGTGACCATACAGACAAGTATGTTCAGGCTTACTTCCAGTATGACTCAAAGAAAACAGGCGGTATCACAGTTTCTCACCTTCGTTTCGGTGACAAACCCATCAAGAGCCCCTATTATATCAACAAAGCTGACTTCGTTGCTTGCCACAACCCCTCATATGTAATCAAGGGTTACAAGATGGTTAACGACGTTAAACCCGGCGGTGTATTCCTTATCAACTGCCAGTGGTCAGCAGAAGAACTTGACAAACACATGCCTGCAGAAGCAAAACGTTACATTGCAAAGAACAACATTCAGCTTTACACTGTTAACGCTATTGACCTTGCTGCAAAAATCGGTATGGGTAAACGTACAAACACAATTCTTCAGGCTGCATTCTTTGCTCTTGCAAAAGTTATGCCCATCGAAGAAGCTGTTCAGTATATGAAAGACGCTGCAACAAGATCTTACCTCAAAAAAGGTCAGGATGTTGTTGACATGAACCACAACGCTATCGACGCAGGTGTTTCAGCATTCGCAAAAATCGACGTTCCTGCTGCATGGGCAGACGCAACAGATGACGCAGCAACAGTTGCATCAGAAGGCGAAGCTAAACTCGTTAAGATGGTTGACGGTATCATGAAACCCGTCGCACTTATGGACGGTGACTCACTTCCCGTTTCAGCATTTATGGATCACGCTGACGGTACATTCGAACACGGTGCAGCTGCTTACGAAAAACGTGGTGTTGCAGTTCTCGTTCCTGAATGGGATCCCGAAAAATGTGCTAAATGTAATAAATGTGCTTATGTTTGTCCTCACGCTACAATCCGTCCCTTCGCTCTCAGTGAAGAAGAAGTTGCAGCTGCTCCCGCAAACATGAAGAAAGCTCCCAAGCCCGTTGTTAAAACAAACTACACATACACACTTGCTGTTTCTCCCATGGATTGTATGGGTTGCGGCGTATGTATCGGTGTATGTCCCACAAATTCACTTAAAATGGTTGCTCGCGAAAGCCAGGAAGCAGAACAGCAGGTATTTGATTACTGCGTAGCTAACGTTACAGAAAAAGCAGAAACAACTGCTAATATGAACGTTGTAGCTAGCCAGTACAAGAAACCTCTCCTCGAGTTCTCAGGCTCATGCGCAGGTTGTGCAGAAACAGCTTATGCTCGTCTCGTAACACAGCTCTTCGGCGACAGAATGTATATCTCTAACGCAACAGGTTGTTCATCAATCTGGGGTGGTCCTGCAGCAACATCTCCCTACACAACAAATGCTAAGGGTCAGGGTCCTGCTTGGGCTAACTCACTCTTCGAAGATAACGCAGAACACGGCTATGGTATGTTCCTCGGCCAGAAAGCAATCCGTGACAGCCTCATCGCTAAGGTTGAAGAAATCGCTGCATCAGATAAAGCATCAGCAGAACTCAAAGCAGCTGCAGACGCTTACCTTGCAACAGCAAACGACGGCGAAAAGAACGGTGCTGCTACAGATGCTCTCGTAGCTGAACTTGAAAAAGTTGAAGGTTGCGACCTCTGCGCATCAATCCTCGAAAACAAAGATTTCCTTTCTAAGAAATCTGTATGGATCTTCGGTGGTGACGGTTGGGCATACGATATCGGCTTCGGCGGTGTTGACCATGTTCTTGCTGCTCACGAAGATGTAAACATCATGGTATTCGATACAGAAGTTTACTCAAATACAGGCGGTCAGGCTTCCAAAGCATCTAACATTGGCCAGGTTGCACAGTTCGCAGCTTCAGGTAAAGCAGTTGCTAAGAAGAGCCTTTCTGAAATCGCTATGAGCTACGGCTACGTTTACGTTGCACAGATCGCTATGGGTGCTGACAACAACCAGACACTTAAAGCAATCAAAGAAGCTGAAGCTTACAACGGTCCTTCAATCATCATCTGCTACGCTCCTTGCGAAATGCACGGTATCAAAGGCGGCGGCATGATGAACTGCCAGTCAGAAATGAAGAAAGCTGTTGACTGCGGTTACTGGAACCTCTTCAGATACAACCCCGCACTCAAAGAAGAAGGAAAGAATCCCTTCATCCTTGACAGCAAAGAACCCACACCGGGTTATCAGGACTTCATTAAGTCAGAAAGCCGTTATGCTTCTCTTCTTAATGCATTCCCGGATAGAGCTGCTAGCCTCTTCGCTCTTGCAGAAGAAACAGCAATGAAGAGATACGATCACCTCGTTCGTCTTCAGGCTCTCTATGCTCCCGATGCTGAATAATTTTAAACAGATTAAATAGCATAAATAAAACGGCACCTTGCAGAGAAATCTGCAAGTTTCTTTTTTTGGTTTAATTACAATTTCTTATTCATTTTTTTGCTTGTTGCTTTTACTGCAAAGAAAACTATTCCCCAGATTAAGAAATATCCTGCAACAAAAATTCCCGTGAAAATAAATATTACCTCTTTTTTGAAGGGAATCCACGTATTAAGAAGATAGCAGGAAATGTAGGCACAATAAAGAGTTGCAAAATGGCAAATGAGAGATTTTGCAACAGGCCAATCCTCAATCTGATTGAAAACGGTTGCACCTGCTTGCAGAAAAGCAAGAATATAAATTGAAACTATTGCAAGAAGCATTTCCGTTCCGTTCAATGAAAAATCCACATTTACTCTTTCAATTATTGCATAAATAATCCCTAAAATTACAGGACCGAATCCGCCGAAAATAAGACCTCGGTGAAAAAATTCTTTAACATATTTATTCATTTTAAATACCTAACCTTTCTTTGACTTTTTTGACGTTTCTTCTTGAAACATAGTCTACATAATTGTTTTTGAAAGTTACTGTCAGTGTGCCTGATATTGATGCATCAAACTTTTTTATTTTTCTGATATTTGCAATGCAGGACTGATTTATTTTCACGAAATTTTCACTAAGATTTTCTTCAATTTTATAAAGCCTCGTTTTAAGGAAATATTTTTCTTTTTCGCACATCGCATAAAGCTTATTGCTTTCAACTATAAAACAATAAACTTCATTCAGGTTAAGCTTCATACCTTCCTTGTCTGAAAAACCGATAATATCAAAATTATTTTCGCATACAAGCTCTTCAATTTCCTTTATTAAATCTGATTTTTCGTGAGCATAAATTATTACTTCCTCTTCGTGATTTTTATCGATAAAAATTTTTAATTTCACTCATGTTCCCTCCTTGCAAAATAATGTTACAGCTTTAAAAACAATTTTTCAAGTATCTTAATGTCTTCGGTTATTTTCGATATTTATCCGGTAAAAAAAGCCATCGGGAAAACCCGATGGCACACTGAATCAGAACAACTGTCCGATAACCTCAACTAATCTTTCAAAGATTGCAGAAATATAAAGAGGAATATCGCTTAACATTGCAATTATTGCTAACATTTTTATTTTCCTTTCTTTTAATAAAAAATCCGGTGAATCCGAGGAATTGCTTCCCTACAATTATTTTACAACATATAACGGTACACTGTCAATAAAACAGCCCTGTATTTAATTATTATTTATTTTTAATTAAACTAATTAATAAAATTGTTTTATTCAAGAGTCCACTTCTGCTGGAAAATTTCGCAATGGCTGTCTTCTGAAGCAGGTGCATAGAAAACAGTAATCATTGAGCCGTCTGAAAGTTCTATTGTCGAAGGATAACCTAAATCATCTTCGTCAAACTTACTCTCATAAATTCTTAAATCTTTTTCCCACGTTTTGCCGTTGTCTGTGCTTATCATTGCCATAATTCCGTAAGGGTATTTTCTTCTGCCGTAAGTGCAGATAAGTGTACCTGATGAATGTAAGAAAAGATGTGGCGGTGCACCATCAGTTTCACCAAGAAGCCTTTCAGGCTTTGTCCATGTCCTGCCCCCATCGGAAGAAAAACACTGATAAATTGTAAACACATTATCGTTCTCTGCTCTTGTGTGACAGATTAGTCTTCCGTCAGGAAGTTCAAGTATGTTTGGTTCATTGATAAAAATATTTTCATCATCAATTGTAATTTTACTTATGTATTCTGCTTCTCCTGTTTCAGGATTCAGTTTCACAACTTCAAGTCCAGCTTCAACATTGAAGAAATTATTTCCCACCCACAGAATTGTGCCGTCACGAAGCTCTTTCGGACCGTGTGGAGAAGTAACGGGCGAATGCATAATTTTTCCGAAAGTAATACCGTTATCGTAACTGACACGGAAAGTTGCACCTAAATATTTTTCTTCGTCTTCCGCTGTGATTGTGTCAAGATATCTTTGCACATATTCGTTCTCTTTATTGTAATCTCTCTGCATCTGTGCTGAATTGTTGAAAGAAGTAACAATAACTCCTCTGTCACCGAAAGTGCAGATACCGACATCGCGGTCATCAAGGGGTGTATCAATAACAGGCGCAGGTTTTGTGTAGGTTTCGCCGTTATCAAAGCTGTATGAAATTACGCCCTTTCCGAAAGGACAAACGTGCTCAAGTCTGAAACCTGACGCACCTACAGCAATTTTGCCGTCTTTAAGTTTTGCTACAGTAGGCCATCCGAAATAGTTATGTTTACTGTCAGGGTTTGACATAATAATTTTAGGTTTGCCGATAAGTTTTATGTTCATAATATTCACCTCTTGTTTCTGAATCACATTTTTTCAATTTCGTCTTTTGTTAATTCAATGTATCTCTTTTCGTCTGTGTATAATGTGGTGGCTGTATTTCCAAGCTTTTTTAAAAGCTCATCTGTATCAAAATAAAATTGAAGATGTTCATTTTCTTCATATTCATTTCTCACAATACAGAGAAGTTCACCTTTTTCCCAATCTATATCGTAGCATTTTACAATTGAAGTTTCATCACTTATATCAAAAAATGCTTTTACATTTTCATTAATTGAATCATATATAAACTCCGTCAGAGCTTCTTTTCCGATCTTGATAATTCTGTATTTTCCGTCAGGTATTTTCTGTTCTTCTTTCCTGAATAATTTCATAAGCAATACACCTTCTCTGATTTTATTATAACAATGAAAAAATAAAAAAGCAAGATTTTAAGTTAAGAAGTAAAAGCTCTGATTATTGCAAGAAAATTGAGCAAAATGAATTCAGAGGTGATTTTTTTGAATTCATTGTGGAGTGCTACTGCAAAAAGCATAAAATTTCCTGAACTTCATGAAGATTTAAAAACAGATGTGGTAATCGTGGGTGGAGGACTTGCAGGACTTTTATGTCTTAGAGAACTTACTGACAGAGGTGTTGACTGCATACTTCTCGAAGCAAAAAATATCGGCTCGGGAGTAAGCTGTAACACTACTGCAAAAATAACTTTTCAGCACGGCATTATTTACGATAAACTTATAAAAAGTAAAGGCGAGGAAAAAGCATATCAATATCTTACAGCAAACAGAAAAGCGCTTGAAAAAATCAGAAAAATGTCAGAAACTTTCCCATGTAGTTTTCAGGAAAGAGATGCATATATTTATTCATCAACAGACCGCAAAAAAATAGAAAATGAAATAAGGGCATATGAAAAACTGGGTGTTCAGGCGCAGCTTGTTTCAGATCTTCCGTTACCGGTGGAGTGCATCGCAGCAGTAAAAGTGAGTGGACAGGCACAGTTTCATCCTCTTGAATTTATATTTTCTGTTGCAAAAGGACTTAAAATATATGAAAATTCAAAGGTTATTGAGTTCTTGCCGAAAAAAGTTCGTTGTTCCTGCGGTAGTGTAACTGCAGAAAAAATAATTATTGCAACACATTTTCCCATAATAAACAAACACGGAGCATATCCTTTGAAATTATATCAGCACCGTTCCTATGTTATTGCTGCAAAAAATACTCCCGACGTGAACGGAATGTATCTTGAAGATAAAGAAAACGGTTTTTCTTTCAGAAATTATAAAAATTATCTTCTCATCGGTGCAGGCGACCACAGAACGGGACAGAAAGGTGGAGGATATAAAGTTGCAGAGAATTTCTGCAGAAACAACTATCCTGATGCTGAAATTGAGTACCGTTTTGCCACCCAGGACTGCATAAGCCTTGATAATATCCCTTACATCGGAAAATACTCAAAATTTTCTGAAGATATTTATGTAGCTACAGGTTTTAATAAATGGGGTATGACTTCTTCAATGGCTGCAGCAGAAATTTTAAGTGATATGGTAACAGATAAGAAAAATCCTTATGCTGACGTTTTTTCTCCTGCACGTTCGGTTTTTCATCCTAAACTTTTTTCAAATATATTTCATTCTGTTCTGGGAATTATTACTCCGACTGTTCCAAGATGCCCCCATCTTGGCTGTGCCCTTAAATATAACAAAGAAGAACATTCATGGGATTGCCCTTGCCACGGCTCAAGATTTACTGAAAAAGGTGAACTTATAAACAACCCTGCAACAGACGATATGAAAAAATAAAGCTCTGTTCTTAAAAACAGAGCTTCTGGCCCGCCCGAGAGGATTCGAACCCCCGACCTTCAGAATCGGAATCTGCTGCACTATCCTGCTGTGCTACGGGCGGAAATATTTTATTCAGATAACTTTTTTATTTTATCACACTTTTGTCCTTTTTACAACTTATGTGAATAAGATTTTTCACCAAAGTATATACTATATCAGAGGTGATTTTATGACAATCAAATTGAAACCTTTACTTATCAACCTTTTTATACCTTTGGCAGTAGGTGGACTTTCCGCACTTTTTACAATGAACAGCATGGAAGCTTTCAGTGAACTCAATCAACCGCCCCTTTCTCCGCCGGGTTGGCTTTTTCCTGTTGTGTGGACAATTCTTTACACTCTTATGGGAATTGCCGCTTATCTTGTTACTGTAAGCAATGCTCCGCAGAAAGAAAAAAGAACGGCTTTTATTGTTTACGGAGTACAACTTTTCTTCAATTTTTTATGGTCAATAATTTTCTTCAATCGCGAAGATTTTCTCTTTGCGTTTATCTGGCTTATAGCTCTCTGGGCATTGATAATTGCGAATATTATTCTCTTTTACAGAATCTCAAAACCTGCAGGACTTCTTTTAATCCCATACCTTCTTTGGGTAACTTTTGCAGGATATTTAAACTTTGCAATTTATCTTTTAAACTGATTTTTTAAACGAAAAATCCCCTCTGTCCTTTGGACATCTCCCCTTGCATTTTCAAGGGGAGACAATTACCTCAGGTACACAAAAAATTATAAAAAGTGTCTCACTTAAAGGTTAATCTTCCTTAAGTGAGACACTTGATTTTTTATTTAGTTGCTTTTAAATATTTTTCAAAGTTTTCTGACCACAAATCAGCATCCTGAGGAGCATATGTAACAACATTTTCGCTTGAAGCGATAATTTCTCTTGCTTCTTTGATGTCCTTGATTTCACCGTGTGAAATAAGCTGAACTGCAAGGTTGCCGAGAACTGTTGCTTCAATAGGACCTGCTTTCACTTCGCAGCCGCATGAATTTGCTGTAAGCTGACAGAGTAAAGTATCTTTTGTTCCGCCGCCGATAACGTGAATTACAGGATAATCTTTACCTGTACATTCTTTGATTTTTTCAAATGTTTCTCTGTACTTCATTGCAAGGCTTTCGTAAATGCAACGCATAATTTCGCCTACAGTTTCGGGTACATACTGATTTGTTTTTCTGCAGTATTCACGGACTCTTTCGGGAAGATTTCCGTGAGGAACAAATTCAGGTGCATCAGGGTCAATAAAGCATTTGAAGGGTTCAGATGCCAAAGCTAATTTTTCAAGGTCGGCATAAGAATAGTTTTCACCTTCTCTTGCCCACTGACGGCGGCTTTCCTGAATAAGCCACAAGCCGATAATATTTTTAAGGAAGCCTGTTGAAAAATCATATCCGCCTTCGTTTGTAACATTGATTTCAAAAGTTGTGTCATTTACAACTGCTTCGTCAAGCTCTGTGCCAAAAAGTGACCATGTACCGCTGCTGATGAATGCAAATTCACCTTCAGGACAAGGTACTGCACTGATTGCAGACTGTGTATCGTGTTCACACACTGCAATTACAGGTACACTTTCCACTCCGCATTCTTCGCAGATTTCTTTGCTTAAATATCCTACTTTTGTTCCGCTTTTTACGATGGGAGCAAAAATATCTTTTCTGATTCCAAGCTTATCAAGAAGCTCACATGACCAGGAATTTGTTTTTAAATCAATCATCTGTGAAGTTGTAGCGATTGAATATTCTGTATTTTTTTCGCCTGTAAGCATATATGCAAAAAGGTCAGGCATAAAGAGCATTTTATCTGTTCTCTCGAGCATATGAGGACGCTCTTTTTTAAGTGCAAGAAGCTGGAAAATTGTATTGAGCTCCATAAACTGAATACCTGTGATATCATACATTTCTCTTTTTGAAATGTATTTTTCAGCTTCTTCAATCATACCCACAGTTCTTGTGTCGCGGTAATGAATAGGATTTTCAAGTAAACAACCGAATTCATCAAGAAGACCGAAGTCAACACCCCATGTGTCAATACCGATACTGTCAAAACCGCCTGCCTGTTTTGCTTTGATAATACCCTGTTTTATTTCATAGAAAAGTCTTAATACGTCCCAATAAGTTGTACCGCCTACACTTACCGGGTCATTTGAAAAACGGTGAACTTCTTCGAGTTCAATTTTTCCGTTTTCAAATTTGCCTATAATTGCTCTGCCGCTTGATGCGCCGAAGTCAAAAGCGAGAACTCTTTTCAAAATATATCACTCCTGATAAAAGTAAAATTATTCGATTACAACACCTTTTTTGATGATTACGTTAGCATAGATTGCTGTTTCGCCTGTTGAAACGATAGCATAAGCTTTTTTCGCTCTGTCATAGAAATCAAAACGTTCAACAAGTTCAAATTTCTTGTCACCTTCGTTATTTTTAACGATTTCTTCATATTCTGCCCAGATGGGAGGTCTGTTTTCACTATCGCCGTTATCCATAAGTGCTACGGGAGCATCAACATATGTATCGAGAGGGAAAAGCTTTAAAATTGCATCAAGAACATCAGGCACTGAATGTCCGTCAAGACGAACAAGTCTCTGTGCACAAGATGCTGCAGGGAAATTACCGTCACCGATTACGAGTTCGTCACCGTGACCCATTTCCATGAGAATTTTGAGAAGTTCGGGATTAAGAATTGAAGGAATGTTTTTAAGCATAGTAATTATCCTTTCTGTATTTTAAATTTTATTTTATTAATTCTACAGCATTTGTTTCACCATACATACTGTACATATTGCTGTAAATTCCGCCTTTTTCGAGAAGTTCTTTATGAGAACCCTGCTCTTCTATACCGTTTTCTGTAAGTACGATAATTGTGTCTGCATTTTTGATAGTTGTAAGTCTGTGTGCAATGGTAAGAGTTGTTCTTCCCTTTGCAAGACGTTCAAGAGATTCCTGAACAAGTTTTTCACTTTCGTTATCAAGAGCAGAAGTTGCTTCGTCAAGAAGAAGTATGGGAGGATTTTTCAGGAAAACTCGTGCAATAGAAATTCTTTGCTTCTGTCCACCCGAAAGCTTAACACCTCTTTCACCGATATATGTATCAAAGCCGTTAGGAAGACCGCAGATAAAATCATAAGCGCCTGCCTGTTTTGTAGCTTCAATAATTTCTTCTTCTGTTGCGTCGTGTTTGCCGTAAATCAGATTATCGCGGATTGTGCCGCTGAAAAGATAAACATCCTGCGCAACAACACCGATATTTTTACGCAGAGAATAAAGTGTGATATCTTTGATATTTTTTCCGTCAACAAAAATATCTCCGCTCTCAATTTCGTAAAAACGGGGAATAAGATTGCAAAGCGTAGTTTTACCGCCGCCACTGGGGCCTACAAGCGCAAGATTTTGTCCCTTTTCTAGATGAAGATTAAGATTGCTTAAAATCTGTTTTTCACCTTTTACATAACTGAAAGAAACATTTCTGAATTCAATTTCGCCCTTCACATTTTCAATATCAACTGCTTCGGGACTGTCCTCAATTTCAGGAATTTCATCCATAATTTCAGTAAATCTTTCAACACCTGTTACACCTCGGCTGAACTGCTCACTGAAATCAACAATACTTCTTACTGAGCTTAAAAGTGTTGAAACAAGAAGTAAACTTGCTGCAAAATCACCTGCTGCAATTTTACCTTCTTTCATCAACCATGCACCCATTGCAATAACTGCAATGTACATTGTACCGTTAATAAGTCCTACTGTCGCATGGAAAGAAGCCATATATTTATAGCCTCTGATTTTCACTTTTATGTACTCATCACAGCCTGTAAGAAATTTCTGTTTTTCGATTCCCTCATTTGTAAAAGAACGAACAACTTTTACACCTAAAAGGCTGTCTTCAAGACGGGCATTTATTTCGCCTATCTGATGGCGGTTTTCTTTAAAAGTATCGCGCATTTTTGTTCTCGTTTTTTTGGTAAGCAAAACCATAAACGGGAAAAGAACAAAAACTGCAATTGCAAAGCGGATATCCATTGTTGTGAAGATGTAAAAGCTTGCAACAAATTTTACAACTGTCATTAAGATCATTTCAGGGAAATGATGTGCCCACTCTGCAACGTCAAAAAGGTCTGATGTCATGCGTGACATAAGCTGACCTACTTTTGTGTTATCAAAATATGAGAAGGAAAGCTTCTGCAGATGGTCAAACATATCTTCACGCATTGCATTTTCAATTTTCGTACCCATTTTATGTCCGAAAAATGCCTGACAATAACTTGCAACACTTTCTATTGCCTTTATACCCACATATACAAGGCAGATTGTAACGAGAAATTTATATGTAATTGTTTCACCTTTACCTGTAATTTCTCTTACAATAAGGGGTAAAATAATTTCACTGACTGCAGCTGTAATTGCACACAAAAGCACGCAAAGTTCAGTTTTTATATGTTTTTTTAGATAAGGAAAAAATCTTTTTACAAGAGCAAAATTTTCCACCAAACTTTTTTCTTTCTTTTCTTCTTTTTCCATAAAGATATCCCCTCCTTTATAATGAAATAAATATAATTTTTATCAGTTTATTTTTTCAAGAAGTTTCTTTGACTGATTTTTTACGTTTGCAGGACATGGTGAACCGAGAGGTGTTCTCATTGAAACGCATCTTTCAAGTGAAATTGCTTCATAAACACCTTCATCAAACAAATCGCACACACTCTTATAATCTTCAATTGAAAGAACATCAAGAGTTGTACCTTTTTCTATACAGAGTGCAACAAGCTCACCTGTTGCCTTGTAAGCATCTCTGAAAGGAAGACCTTTTGAAACAAGGAAATCTGCACAGTCTGTTGCATTGATAAATCCGCCGAGAGCTGCTTTTTTCATATTTTGCGGAATAACTGTCATAGTTTCTATCATGGGAATGAATGCAGTAAGGCAAAGCTTTACTGTGTCAATTGCATCAAAAATTGCATCTTTATCTTCCTGCATATCTTTGTTATATGCAAGGGGAAGACCTTTCATAAATGCAAGAAGTGTCATCAAGTCACCATAAACTCGACCTGCTTTGCCGCGTACAAGCTCTGCAATGTCAGGGTTTTTCTTCTGAGGCATAATACTTGAACCTGTTGAGAAAGCATCGTCAAGCTCAATGAATTTGAATTCCCATGAACACCAGAGAATAATTTCTTCGCTGAAGCGTGAAAGGTGCATCATAATAATTGAAATTGCACTTGCAAGTTCAATGCAGAAGTCTCTGTCAGAAACACCGTCGAGTGAATTCTGTGTAGCACCTGAAAAACCTAAAAGTTCTGCAGTTCTTTCACGGTTGATAGGATAAGTTGTGCCGGCCAATGCACCGCTTCCCAAAGGACAGTAGTCCATTCTGTCAAGGCAATCTTCAAGTCTGCCGATATCTCTTAAAAACATTTCACCATAAGCAAGAAGATGATGACCGAAAGTGATGGGCTGTGCTCTCTGCAGATGAGTATAACCGGGCATAACAACCTCTGCATATTTTTCTGCCTGCATGGCAATAACTTTTTCAAGTTCTTTTACCTGTGTAATAAGAGCAGCACATTCTTTTTTAAGATAAAGTTTTATATCAAGTGCAACCTGATCATTGCGGCTTCTTGCAGTATGAAGTCTTTTACCTGCCTGACCGATTCTTCTTGTAAGCTCACCTTCAATAAATGTGTGAATATCTTCTGCATCGGGGTCAATCTGCAAAGTGCCGTCAATAATTTCTTCTTTTATCTTTTTAAGCTCTGTAACTATTGCTTCTTTGTCTTCAACAGAAATAATTTCCTGCTCTGAAAGCATTGTTGCGTGAGCAATACTGCCGTCAATATCTTCTTTGAACATTCTTGAGTCAAAAGAAATTGAAGAGTTGAAATCGTGTGTTTTTTTGTCTGCTTCTTTTGAAAAGCGTCCTGCCCAGAGTTTCATATATTTTAAAATCCTTTCTCTGAAAAAAATTAAAGGGTGAAAAATACTTCACCCTTAATTTTAAAAGTTTTCATTATAATTGTCAAGCAATTACAACGTTTTATTATTATTTATTTGCTTCTCTTTCCTGGTCAAGGATAGCCTTAACTTTGATGGGAAGACCGAAGAGATTGATGAATCCTGCTGAATCGTTCTGATCGTAAACTTCATCTTCATCAAATGTTGCAAAAGCTTCACTGTAAAGTGAATAAGGAGAAGTTGTACCTGCATTGATGATGTTGCCTTTGTAGAGTTTGAATTTTACTTCGCCTGTAACAGTTTCCTGTGTTTTGTCAACGAAAGCTGAAAGAGCTTCACGAAGAGGTGTGAACCATTTACCGAAGTAAACAAGGTCTGCAAACTGCTGTGCAATAAGTGCTTTATAGTGCTGAGTATCTCTGTCAAGGCAGATTGTTTCAAGCACCTGATGAGCTCTGAAAAGAATTGTTCCGCCGGGAGTTTCATAAACGCCTCTTGATTTCATACCTACAAGACGGTTTTCAACCATATCAATAAGACCAATACCGTTTCTGCCACCGATTTCGTTAAGTTTTGTTACGAGTGCAACGGGATCAAGTTTTTCGCCGTTAACTGCAACTGCTTCACCTTTTTCAAAGCTGATTGTAACATATTCAGGTTTATCGGGAGCCTGTTCGGGAGAAACACCGAGTTCAAGGAAACCGGGTTTGTTGTACTGAGGCTCATTTGCAGGATCTTCAAGGTCAAGACCTTCATGTGAAAGATGCCAGAGGTTCTTATCTTTTGAATAGTTTGTTTCTCTGTTTATTTTAAGAGGAATACCCATTTTTTCTGCATATTCGATTTCATCTTCACGAGATTTGAATTCCCATGTTCTCCAGGGAGCGATGATTTCCATTTCAGGAGCAAAAGCTTTGATTGCAAGTTCAAAACGAACCTGGTCATTACCTTTACCTGTACAACCGTGGCAAATAGCATCTGCACCTTCTGCCTTTGCAATTTCAACGATTCTTTTTGCAATAATGGGACGTGCGAAAGCTGTACCGAGAAGGTATTCACCTTCATAGATAGCGCCTGCTTTGATTGTGGGATAAATGTAATCTTTAACAAAAACATCATTCAGATCTTCAATGTAAAGCTTTGAAGCACCTGTTTTAAGTGCTTTTTCTTCAAGACCGTCAAGTTCTGTACCCTGACCAACGTCACCTGATACAGCAATAACTTCGCAGTTATTATAATTTTCTTTAAGCCACGGAATAATAATTGATGTATCAAGACCACCTGAATAAGCAAGAACAACTTTTTTAATTTCTTTTTTCATCTGAAATTACCTCCAACTTATATTTTCTATAGTTTTTTCACTCAATATACACTATTATACACTTTTTATGCATAAAATCAAGTAAAAATTAATATTTATGCAATTTTTATACATATTTGACATTTGAATGAAAAAATAATAAAATAATTGTACACTATTACAACAATTTTTGCAAGGGGATGAGCCGATGAACAGAAATAAAAATTTAAGGCCGGTGCTTTTAGGAGCACTTATCGGCATTATTTTACTGAGCGGTTCACTTTTTGCAGTTGCAAAGCTTACTGACAGAAATGAATCTCCTGTACCTATTGATACAGACAATTATATTTCAAAAACAGAATATTGGAAAGACCCCGACGGTACTGTTGCAAAAGAAATTGTATACAATAAAGATCAGAGTATTTATAAAAGCTCATATTTAGGTGAGTATAAGGCTTTTTCAATCAATCCTAAAGTAACTAAAATCAGTAAAAACGGTTGGAATCTTATTTTACTGAATAAAAATAACGTTTTGCCTGATAATTACGATGTTCATCTTACTGAAATTGCAGGTAGTAAGATTAAAATTGATTCTGATGCCGCAATATACTATAATAAAATGTATATTGATGCATCACGTGACGGAATTATTCTTACTCCTTTTTCAGGATACAGAACAATTTCTTTTCAAAGAAAACTTTTTGAAAATAAAATACTTGAAATAATTGAAGAAAAAGCTGTAGAAGAGAAAGATGCAATAAAAGATGCAGTAAAATCTGTAAATATTCCTGCTTCAAGCGAACACAATGCAGGTCTTTCTGTAGACATAGTAAGCCGGGATTCTTCTTTTGCCGAAACAGAAGAATATATGTGGTTATCCGCAAATGCACATAAATATGGTTTTATTCTCCGCTATCCTGAAAATAAGCAAAATATAACAGGAGTTGAATTCAAACCGTATCATTGGCGTTTTGTAGGTATTAATGCTGCAAACGAAATGAAAAAAACAGGACAATGTCTTGAAGAATATTTAAAATAATTATCAGAGGTTTTATTTATGCAATATTTTGCAAAACAATATGATGTTGCAGTTATCGGAGCAGGTCATGCAGGAATTGAAGCAGGGCTTGCCTCAGCACGTCTCGGCTGCAGTACATGCGTTTTTACAATAAATCTTGACTGGGTAGGAAATCTCCCATGCAATCCGTCTATCGGCGGCACTTCAAAAGGTCACCTTGTACGAGAAATTGACGCTTTGGGCGGTGAAATGGGCATCGCAGCCGATTTACATACTTTGCAGAACAGAATGCTCAATGTAGGTAAAGGTCCTGCTGTACACAGTTTACGTGCACAAATTGACAGAAGACTTTATTCTCAATATATGAAACACGTTCTTGAAAAAGAGGACAACCTTGAACTTCGTCAGGCTGAAATCGTTGACCTTAAGAAAAACGATGACGGTTTATGGGAAATGATGACCAATCTTGAAGCAATTTATACTGCAAAGTGCGTAATCCTTGCAACAGGTACTTTCCTTGGCGGTAAAATTTATGTAGGCGATGTTTCCTTTTCAAGCGGACCTGATGGTATGTTCCCCGCAAATAAGCTCTCAGAGGCTCTTTTACGCCTCGGAATTGAAACAAGAAGGTTCAAAACAGGTACACCATCAAGAGTCAACAGAAGGAGCGTTAATACGGAAATTCTCGAGATTCAGGAAGGCGATGAAGAAACAACTCCTTTCTCATTTAACTATAATTCTAAAATAGAAAATACAGAACCTTGTTATGTTACATACACCAATGCTGAAACAAAAAGAATTATTCTTGAAAATCTGCATCGCTCTCCCCTTTACGGCGGAAAAATCGACGGTGTAGGTCCCAGATACTGTCCCAGCATTGAAGATAAGATTGTAAGATTTGCAGAAAAAGAAAGACATCAGATTTTCATTGAGCCTTGCGGAAGCAGTGAAAATACAGAAGAAATGTATCTTCAGGGACTTTCATCTTCACTGCCTGAAGATGTACAGCTCGCATTTATAAGAACTATTCCCGGCCTTGAAAATGCTCAGGTTATGAGAACTGCTTATGCCATTGAATATGACTGCGTTGACCCTCTCACACTCAAAGCGACACTTGAATTTGAAAATTTTGAAGGTCTTTACGGTGCAGGTCAGTTCAACGGCTCAAGCGGATATGAAGAAGCAGCAGCACAGGGTCTTGTTGCAGGTATAAACGCAGCAAGAAAAATTCTTGGTAAAGACGAATTTATTCTGGACAGAGCAAGTTCATATATCGGCACACTTATTGACGATCTTGTAACGAAAGGTTGCTCTGACCCATACAGAATGATGACTTCACGCTCTGAATATCGTCTTATTTTAAGACAAGATAATGCAGACTTGCGTCTTACCGAAAAAGGTTATGAAATAGGTCTTATCAGTGAAGAAAGATATAATAATTTCTTACATAAAAAAGAACTTATCAAGCAGGAAGATGAACGTATTAAAAAGGTAGTAATATCGCCGTCTGACAAGCTGAATGAGATACTTGTTTCACGTGGAACAGCTCCTATAAAAACAGGTGTAAGATTATCTGAACTTATAAAAAGACCTCAGCTTGATTATAAAGTTCTTGCAGAATTCGACACAGAACGACCTGATTTACCTAAAGAAATTTTTGAACAGGTTGAAATTGAAATCAAATATGAAGGTTATATAAAACGTCAGAAATCTCAGATAGCTGAAATGAGACGACTTGAAAATAAAAAAATTGATTTTATAAAGGATTTCAAAGATATTGTAGGATTACGTCTTGAAGCACAGGAAAAGCTTAACAAAGTACGTCCTGCAAATATCGGTCAGGCTTCACGTATTTCAGGTGTAAGCCCTGCTGATATTTCAGTGTTGCTCATTTATTTATCTTCTATCGGAAAGGAAAATTAATTAATGTTCATATCAAAAGAATTATTTGTTGAATCACTTAAACCATATAATATATCTCTTTCTGATGAAAAAATTGAAATGTTTGATAAATATGCATCTCTTCTTGTAGAATGGAATTCAAAGTTTAATCTTACTGCAATCAAGGATGCTGACGGAATTGTTGTAAAGCATTTTGTTGACAGCCTTATTGTATTAAGCGAAAACAAAATAGAAGGCAGTCTGATTGACGTTGGTACAGGTGCAGGTTTTCCCGGACTCCCCCTTCTGATTACAAACGATAACCTTGATGTTACTTTTCTCGACAGTACAGGTAAAAAAATTAAGTTTATCGAAACAGTACTTGATGAATTAGGTTTATTTGCAGATACTGTAAATGCAAGAGCAGAAGAAGCAGCAAAAGATGAATTTTTGCGTGAAAGTTTTGATTTTGCTACAGCAAGAGCAGTTTCAAATTTACGAGATTTATCTGAATATTGCTTGCCTTTTGTAAAAGTGGGCGGCAAATTCATATCTATGAAAAGTGCTAAAACAGAAGAAGAAATTACAGATGCAAAAGAAGCAATAAAGGTTCTCGGCGGAGAAATTGAAAAAGTAAATTCTTTTGAACTTGCCGATTGCGGGGAAAGAACACTTATTTTTGTAAAAAAAGTTCGTCCTACTCCGACAAAATATCCCCGTAATTATTCGCAGATTATAAAGAATCCTATTGTTTCACGTGGAACAAAATAAAATAATGTAGAATTCTGACTGATTTTTATGCTGGACAAACATCCTCCAAAAGTGTATTCTTAACTCATCAAGAAACGCTTTTGGGGGATTTTTAATGCAAAATGAATATGCAGGACAAATCATATTTGTTAAGTGCAATAAAATTATTTCTCCTGATAACGTTAAAAATAAAAGTGATGATATAATTAAGTTATCTGAAAATATAAAGAAAAATGGTCTTATTCAACCGATAAGTATAAGACCTGTTGAATACGGTCTGTATGAAATAATCAGCGGAAAAAGAAGATTTTCAGCAGTAAAACTTGCAGGACTCACAACTATTCCCTGTATGATAATGAACATCGATAACAAAAAATCTGCTGCTTTTAATTTTATAGAAAATTCGTTAAGAAATAATTATAGTTTATTTACTGAAGCAGATATATTAAAATCACTTATAATTGACCATAAATACACAATAGACGAAATTTCTTCTATGCTGAGTATTGATGTTTATGAGGTCATAAATAAACTTAAAATACTTCATTTTTCCCGCGAGAACAGAATAAAAGCTGAAAACGCAAACCTTACTTTTTCACAGTGTGTTTCCTTGTTAAAGCTTGAAAATACTGAGTTTTTTGATAAAGTTCTGGATGCAGTAATTGAAAATCACCTTAATGATTTTCAGACTGAGGATTTTATAAATAAACTTCTCCGTGAAAAAAGAAACACTGTTATTTTTAAAGATATAAGAATTTTTACAAATACAATCTCACATGCCGTGGATAAAATGAAAACTGCCGGAATAAATGCAGAATCAGTAAAAATTGAAAACGAAGAAAAAATTGAATTTACAATAACAATTCCTAAAAGAAAAATTTTGTTATAAGGTCACGTTCTGCGTGATTTTATATACAGGGCATAAAGCCCACCCATATCTTTCTCTTTCACACCCCACATCCACAAACAGCGAGGGAGCAGTCTTAACGGACTGCTCCTTTGCTGTTTCACGTGAAACATTTTTAATCAAATTAGTTTATATATTATTTATATATATAATAATATATTTTCATCTAAATAATAGCATTAAATTTCTTGCATTTTTATTATATCTATGATATAATAAATTAATTATTGTGGAGAATTTCCGGTTTTTACAGATAGGAGAGCCTCAAATATGGGAAAAACCATTGCTATAGTTAATCAAAAAGGCGGCGTAGGAAAAACAACTACCGCTGTTAATCTTGTTGCTTCATTAGGCAACAAGGGATATAAAACTTTACTCGTAGATATAGACCCTCAGGGTAACACAACAAGCGGTCTTGGTGTTAATAAAAGAGCGGTTTCAAAATCTTCTTATGATATTCTGACAGGTAATGCAAGAATAAGCGACGTTATTATAAAAACTGAATTTAAAAATGTCAGCGTTATACCTTCAAGTATAAATCTTGCCGGTGCAGAAATAGAGCTTGTTGATGTTAAAAACAGAGAATCAAAGCTTAAAAATGCAATTGCACTTATAAAGAATGATTTTGATTTTATTTTTCTTGATTGCCCCCCTTCTCTTGGTCTTATCACACTTAACGCACTTTGTTGTACAGATACTTTCTTCGTACCTATACAATGCGAATATTACGCCCTTGAAGGCCTTTCACAGCTCATGTCAACAGTAAGACAGGTTAAGAAGCTTTATAACGAATATATTGACCTTGAAGGCATTTTACTTACAATGTACGATGGAAGACTGAATCTTACACAACAAGTTGTTGAAGAAGTTAAAAAGTTCTTCCCTAAAAAAGTTTATTCAACAGTGATTCCGAGAAATGTAAGACTTTCAGAAGCCCCCAGTTTCGGACAACCTGTAATTTATTATGATAAATCTTCAAGGGGCGCAGAAGCTTATATGAACCTTGCAGATGAATTTTTGAAAATGAACAGGAAGTGAATATATGGCATCTAAAAAAGGCCTTGGAAGAGGCATAGAATCTCTTTTTAATGAAAATTCTTTAGAAGAAATAAACACTTCTTCCTCAGAAAAGATAAAATTGGTTGATATAGTTCCGAATAAAGACCAGCCGAGAAAAAAATTCAATGAAGCTGCATTAGCAGAACTTGCAGACAGTATTTCGCAGCATGGTGTTATTCAGCCTTTGCTTGTACGTCCCCTTTCAGGCGGTACATACCAGCTTATAGCAGGCGAAAGAAGATGGCGTGCTTCAAGAATGGCAGGATTAAAAGAAGTTCCCGTAGTAATAAAAGAACTTACTGACGAAGAAGCTTCTGTTATTTCAATGATTGAAAATCTTCAGCGTGAAGACCTTAATGCTATTGAAGAAGCTGCAGGAATAAAATATCTGATGACAAAATACGGACTTACTCAGGAAGAGGTAAGTGAAAAAGTAGGAAAATCACGTTCAGCAATAGCAAATTCATTAAGACTCTTAAAACTTCCTTTAAGTATTTCCGAATACGTTTCAGACGGAATAATTTCAGCAGGCCATGCAAAAGCAATTCTTCCTCTTGAAGATGAAGAAAAAATGATTCTACTTTGCAATCTTATAATTAAAGATAATTTATCTGTAAGAGATGTTGAAAAAGCCGTTAAAAATATGTTGGCTGAAAAGAAAACAAAAAAGAAAAAATCAAGAGATAAATTTTTTGACGAAGTTGAATTATCACTCAATGATACATTGAAGAGAAAAATAAAAATCAATTCAACTTCAAAAAATAAAGGTACAATCACAATCGAATTTTTTGATAAAGATGACCTTAAAAATTTTGTTAAATATTTTGATGAAAATAAATAATAGGAGACGGTAGAAATGTTAGATATCAAAGTAATAAGAGAAAACCCCGAAAAAGTAAAAGTAGCTATGAAAACAAGAAACAAGGATATGGACAGCCTTGTTGATGAAGTACTTGCAATTGACGTTGAGCGCCGTGCTCTTATGACAAAAACAGACGCTTTCAAACAGGAACAGAATGAAGCAAGTAAAAAAATCCCTCAGATTAAAAAAGAGGGTGGAGATATCTCTGAAATTATGCAGAGAATGAACGAAATCAAAGAAAATATAAAAGCAAACGATGCTGTTCTTTCTGAACTTGAAGAAAAACAGAAAAAAATTATGTATGAATTTCCCAACATTCCAAGCGATACAACACCTATCGGTAAAGATGATTCTGAAAATGTTGAAATAAGAAAATGGGGTGAACCCAGAAATTTTGATTTTGAAGCAAAAGCTCACTGGGATATCGGTGCAAATCTCGGAATTTTAGACCCTGAAACAGCAGCAAAAGTTACAGGTGCAAGATTCCATTTCTACAAAGGTCTCGGTGCAAGACTTGAAAGAGCTATCATCAACTTCTTCCTTAATACTCACATTGAAAACGGTTATACAGAAGTTATGCCTCCCTACATGGTAAACAGAGCTTCTATGACAGGTACAGGTCAGCTTCCTAAATTTGAAGAAGATGCTTTCAAAACAACAGACGATTATTTCCTTATTCCCACAGCAGAAGTTCCTGTTACAAATATGCACCGTGATGAAATTCTTGACGGAGCAAAGCTTCCTATCAGTTATTGTGCATATTCAGCTTGTTTCAGAGCAGAAGCAGGTTCAGCAGGCAGAGATACAAGAGGACTTATCAGACAGCATCAGTTTAATAAAGTAGAACTTGTAAAATTTGCAGATCCCGAAACTTCTTATGAAGAACTTGAAAAACTTACAAACGATGCTGAAAGAGTTCTTCAGCTTCTCGGTCTTCCTTACAGAGTTGTTGCTCTTTCATCAGGTGATATCGGCTTCTCATCAGCAAAAACTTATGATATAGAAGTATGGATGCCCTCTTATGGCAGATATGTTGAAATTTCTTCTTGCTCAAACTTTGAAGATTTCCAGGCAAGAAGAGCTTCAATCAGATTCAAGAAAGACCCGAAATCAAAAGCACAGCTTGTTCATACTCTTAACGGTTCAGGTGTTGCTATCGGCAGAACAACTGCTGCAATTCTTGAAAACTTCCAGAATGAAGACGGTTCAGTTACAATTCCCGAAGTTCTTGTTCCTTATATGGGTACAGATATTATTAAATAATTCTGAAAAGTTTTCCACATTTTTTTACATTTTCCACACACAGTTTTTAAAGTTTTCATAACAACTTATTATGATGTGTAAAAAACTTAAAATTATTCGTACTTTTTTCCATATTTTATTTTTTAAATAAATCAAGCAGAATAAGGGTTTAATTAAATTTTCAACATTTTTAACAGCCCCTAATACTATTACTAAAATATTTATATTGTTTTATTTTATTTTACACGGAGGTTTTTTCTTATGAGAGTAATCTGCGATACACAAAAATTATCTGAAGTATGTCAGGTAATACAAAAAGTTGTTTCAACTAAATCAACTATCCCTGCACTTGAAGGTATTTTATTGAAAGCACTCGGTAATGAGCTTATTTTAAGTGCTTACGACCTTGAAGTAGGTATTAATACTTCTATAAATGCAAAAATTGAAGAACCGGGCAGTATTGTTCTTAATGCAAAAACTCTTTGTGATATTCTTCGTCATCTTCCCGGTGAAACAGTTTCAATTTATTCAGAAGATGACAGACTCAAATACAAAATCAAAAGCGGTGAATCTGAATTTTCACTTATGGGTATTGCAGCAACAGATTTTCCTGAAATTCCAAATGTTGATTCAGGCTTCCCTATTGTTGTTGAAAATAAAGTTCTCAAAGAAATGGTAAGTCAGACAATTTTCGCTGTTTCAACAAAAGATACAAAAGTTATACATACAGGTATTAAATTTGAA
The DNA here is from genome assembly GCA_045632485.1 of Acutalibacteraceae bacterium. Lineage (GTDB taxonomy): Bacteria > Bacillota > Clostridia > Oscillospirales > Acutalibacteraceae > SIG575. Next base: position 9,115 of record JAZQWT010000100.1, on the reverse strand, counting down.
ATTTCAGAAAAGAAAATCAAGCTTGTTGCTCTTGACGGTTTCAGACTTGCTATAAGAACAGAAAATATTGATTATTCAGGTAAGGACGTTTCATTTGTAGTACCTGCAAAATCAATTGATGAAGTTGTAAAAACTGCAAGCACTCCCGATGGTGTTATTGCAATTAATGTAGGTAAAAGACACATCAGCTTTGAAGTAGAAAATTATACAATAGTTTCAAGACTTCTCGAAGGTGAGTTTCTTAACTATACAACAGCAATTCCCCTTTCAGGTACAACAGTTGCACGTGTTGATACAAAAACTTTCATTCAGAGTATTGAAAGAACTTCTCTTATTATAACAGATAAATTGAAGAGCCCCTTAAGATGTATTTTTGATTCTGATTCAATCAAAATTTCAAGTGTTACTTCACTTGGTACTGCAAATGATAAAATTCCTGCAAAAATTGATGGTGGAAGAGTTGAAATCGGTTTCAATAACAGATACATTTTTGAAGCACTCAAAAATTGTAATGTTGACGAAGTAAGAATAGAACTTAACGGTCCTACTTCACCTATCGTTATTCTTCCTCCCGAAAATGATAATTTCCTTTATCTTGTTCTTCCTATGAGGTTAAAAGCATAATGAAAATAAAAGTAAGAGTAAAAGAAAAAGAAACTAAAAAAATTTCTATAGAAACTGAATTTATAAGACTTGACGCTTTTCTTAAAATGTGTGATGCTGTTCAGAGTGGCGGTCATGCAAAAATAGTAATTCAGGAAGGCGAAGTAAAAGTAAACGGCGAAGTATGTACGCAGAGAGGTAAAAAAATGCGTACAGGTGATAAAGCTGAATTTGAAAGAAAAATTTACGAGATTGTATAATGAAAATTACAAGGTTAAATTTATCAGGTTTTCGTAATTTAAAAGATGTTGAATTTTTTCCTGATGAAGGAATAAACGTAATTTACGGTGAAAACGGTCAGGGAAAAACAAATATAATTGAAGCTATATGGCTTTTTACAGGCTTTAAAAGTTTCAGAACAAGAAAAAATTCAGAAATGATTCCTTATGATGAAGAAAAATATGAAATTGAAATGGATTATTTTTCAGAAAACAGAGAACAGAATATAAAACTTATGAGTGACATCGCAAAACAGGAAACATACAAAAACGGAGTAAAAATGGTGTCACCAAGAAGTATAATAGGAGAATTTTTTTCAGTTGTTTTTTCCCCTGCTCATCTTAATCTTATAAAAGGCGGACCTGATGAAAAAAGAAGATTTTTAGACATTGCGATAAGTCAGTTAAAACCTTCATATGCAAGAATGCTTTCTGATTATGTGAGAAGTTTAAAGCAAAGAAATGCACTTCTTAAAAATTTCAGTGAAACTTCTTATGAATATGATATGCTTGATTGCTGGGATGAAACTATTTCCACACTCGGTGGAAAAATAACAGCAGAAAGAATTAAATATGTTGAAAATTTAACAGAATCTGCAATTGAAATTTATGACGGAATTTCTAACGGCAGAGAGATTCTGAATGTTAAATATAATCAGGTAGGCAGAGAAGCAAAAAATGATGAAAAAGAAATAATTCATTCTTTAAATGATGCTCTTAAAAAATCAAGAGAAAATGATATAAAAAATAAATTCACATCAAAAGGTCCTCACAGGGATGATTTTGAAGTTATTTTAAATTCAAAAAATATAAAAAATTTCGGCTCACAAGGTCAGCAACGTTCTGCTGCTTTATCTTTAAAATTAGCAGAGGCTTCTCTTATTAAAAAAATAAATGATGAACAGCCTGTGGCATTGCTTGATGATGTAATGAGTGAACTTGATACATCAAGGCAGGATTATATTTTAAATAAATTAAAAGACTGGCAGGTTTTTATTTCCTGCTGTGAACCTACTCAGGTTTTAAGAATGCAGAGCGGTAAAAGTTTTCATGTTGAAAACGGTAAAATAATTTTTTAAGTTGGTGAAAAAATGTATCTTCATTTAGGTCAGGAAACAGTTGTTATGCAAGAAGATATTGTAGGTATTTTTGACCTTGATAATACAACGGTTTCTAAAACAACAAGAGATTATCTTACTTGTGCTGAAAAAGAAAAAAGAGTTACAAACGTAAGCTTTGAACTTCCTAAAACTTTTGTACTTACAAATAATAAAAAAGAAGGAAGTAAAATTTATATATCACAGATTTCCTCATCAACGCTCCTTAAAAGAGCTGAAAATATATATGAAATTAACAAATAGAACCGAAAAAATTTTAATCGGTTATGGAGGGTATAGCATTGGATAATTTTGAAAACATCGAAAGAGAAAATCAGGAAGAAGTTATGGATGAAAAACTGATTAAATTTGACGATGAAACAGAAATGGATACGGCAGTTTCCGAGGAATACGGTGCTGATCAGATTCAGGTTCTTGAAGGACTTGAAGCTGTAAGAAAACGTCCCGGTATGTATATCGGCTCAACCGGTCCTAAAGGTCTTCATCATCTTGTTTATGAAATTGTTGACAACTCTGTTGACGAAACTCTTGCAGGATTCTGTACTCATATTGAGGTTGAAATTCATCCGGACAATGTTATATCTGTAAGAGATAACGGACGTGGTATTCCTGTTGAAATTAATGAAAAAACAGGCCTCCCCTCTGTAACTGTTGTTCTTACCGTTCTTCATGCAGGTGGTAAATTCGGCGGAAGCGGTTATAAAGTTTCAGGTGGTCTTCATGGCGTTGGTTCTTCAGTTGTTAACGCACTTTCAGAATGGCTTGAGGTTGAAGTTTCACGTGACGGACACATCCACCGTCAGAGATTTACAAGAGGTAATATTGAAACTGAACTTGAAATTGTAGGAGATACAAATGAAACGGGTACTCTTGTAAAATTCAAGGCTGACCCTGAAGTTTTTACTGAAACAACAGAATATGAATTTGAAACATTGCAGAGAAGACTCCGCGAAACAGCTTTCCTCAATGCAGGTCTTAAGCTTACATTGACAGACAGCCGCGACCCTGAAAACATTGTTGAAGAGGTTTATTGCTATGAAGGCGGTATCGGTAGTTTCGTTGAATATATAAATGAATCAAGAGGTCTTACTCCCCTTCACGATAACGCAATTCATTTCTCATCAGTAAGCGGTGACAGAAGTGCAGAAGTTGCTCTTATGTACAACGACGGTTATCAGGAAACAATTCTTTCATTTGCAAACAATGTACGCACAATCGATGGCGGTACGCATGAAACAGGTTTCAAAACTGCACTCACACGAGTTTTTAATGACTACGGTAAAAAATATAATATTTTAAAAGACGGCGACAAGAAACTTTCAGGTGATGATGTAAGAGAAGGTCTTACAGCAGTTATCAGCGTTAAACTTACCGAAGCTGAATTTGAAGGTCAGACAAAAGGTAAACTTGGTAACACCGATATTACACCTCTTGTTTCACAGACAGTTTATGAAAAACTGACAACATACTTTGAAGAAAATCCCGCTGTTATAAAAGCAATTTTCAATAAAGCACTTGAAGCAGCAAGAGCAAGAGAAGCAGCACGTAAAGCAAGAGATTTAGCAAGAAGAAAATCAGCCCTCGAATCAAACTCACTTCCCGGTAAACTTGCAGACTGTACTTCAAAAGATTCATCTCTCACAGAGCTTTACATCGTCGAAGGTGACTCTGCGGGCGGTTCTGCAAAGAACGGACGTGACAGAGAATATCAGGCAATTCTTCCTCTCTGGGGTAAAATGCTCAACGTTGAGAAAGCAAGACTTGATAAAGTTATCGGCAATGATAAACTTACTCCTGTTGTGCTTGCTCTCGGTACAGGTATCGGAGAAGATTTTGATATAAATAAATTAAGATATGATAAAATCGTTATTATGGCCGATGCCGACGTCGACGGTGCACATATCAGAACACTTCTTCTTACTTTCTTCTTCAGATATATGAAACCTCTTATTGAAGAAGGACATATTTACATTGCACAGCCACCTCTTTTCAAAATTTCAAAAGGTAAGAAAGTAAAATATGCTTTCTCCGATGAAGAAAGAGATGAAGCTATAGAAGAATTCGGTGGAAGTTGTGACATTCAGCGTTATAAAGGTCTTGGTGAAATGGATGCACAGCAGCTCTGGGAAACAACTATGGATCCTGCTTACAGAACAATGCTCCGTGTTAATATTGAGGATGCTATGAAAGCAGATGAAACATTCTCAATTCTTATGGGTGATAAAGTTGAACCCAGACGTGATTTCATTGAGAAAAATGCAAAATACGTTAAGAACCTTGACGTCTGATAAAAAATAAGGAACGGTGAATATAATGAGCGAAGAACATAAAATTCAATCATTTGAAAATTCAAAGATTATAAATGTAGATATTGACAGGGAAATGAGAAATTCTTTCCTTGACTATTCAATGTCAGTTATCGTTTCCCGTGCACTTCCTGATGTTCGTGACGGTCTTAAACCTGTACACAGAAGAATTCTTTACACAATGCACGAAAACGGACTTACTCCCGATAAAGCACACAGAAAGTGTGCCGATACAGTTGGTTCTGTTCTCGGTAGATACCATCCGCACGGTGACTCTTCTGTTTACGATGCAATGGTACGTCTTGCACAGGATTTCTCAATGAGATATATGCTTGTTGACGGTCACGGTAACTTCGGTTCTGTTGACGGCGACCCCCCTGCTGCTTACAGATATACTGAATCAAGAATGAGCAAAATTGCTCTTGAAATGTTGACAGATATTGATAAAGACACAGTAGATTTCACAATGAACTACGATGACCGTCTTAAAGAACCCACAGTTCTTCCGTCACGTTTTCCGAATATTCTCGTAAACGGTTCAATGGGTATTGCTGTTGGTATGGCAACAAATATGCCCCCTCACAACCTCCGTGAAGTTATTGACGGTATGTGCTGTGTAATTGATAATCCTGATGCATCACTTGATGACATTATGGAACATATCAAAGGACCTGATTTTCCCACCAGCGGTATTATTATGGGAAAAGCAGGTATACGTGCAGCTTATGCTACAGGTAAAGGTAAAGTTATTGTACGAGCACGTGCAGAAATTGTTGAAAATAAAAACGGAAGATTTTCAATAAATATTACAGAAATTCCTTATGTTGTGAACAAGGCAAGACTTATTGAAAGTATGGCTGACCTTGTTAAAGATAAGAGAATTGAAGGTATTTCTGATATTAACGACTATTCATCACGTGAAGGTATGCATATCCAGGTTGACCTTAAGAGAGATGCAAACCCCCAGGTTGTTCTCAATCAGCTTTATACTTATACACAGCTTCAGACAACTTTCGGTGTAATCAACCTTGTTATTGTTGATGGTGTGCCGAAAATTCTCACACTCAAAGAAATTCTTCAGTACTATATCAAATATCAGTGCGAAGTTATTACAAGAAGAACACGCTTCAACCTTAAAAAGGCACAGGAAAGAGCACATATTTTGGAAGCTCTTAAAAAGGCCCTTGATTTTATTGACGAAGTTATTTCAATTCTCAGAAATTCAAAGAGTATCGCAGAAGGTAAAGAAGCACTTATTGCCCGCTTTGATTTTGACGATGTGCAGGCTCAGGCTATTGTACAGATGCGTCTCGGTCAGTTGACAGGTCTTGAAAAAGAGAAGATTGAAGAAGAACTTCTTGCTCTTAAAGAAAAAATTGCTGATTATCTTGATATTCTTGCAAATGAATCAAGAGTTCTTGCTATTGTTAAAGAAGAAGCAAAAGAAATCGGTGATAAATTCGGCGATGACAGAAGAACAGAAATTATGAATGTCAGCGGTGAAGTTGATATTGAAGATCTTATTCCCGAAGAAGAATGTGTTTACACAATGACTACTCTCGGTTATATCAAACGTCAGCCCACTGAAACTTATCAGATTCAGAGAAGAGGCGGACGCGGTGTCAAAGGTCTTACACGCCGTGAAGAAGATATTGTTGAAACAATGTTTACATGTTCTACTCACGATTATGTTGTATTCTTTACAAATTCAGGTAAAACATATCGTCTTAAAGGTTATGAAATTCCTGAAGGCAGCCGTACAAGTAAGGGTATGAATATTGTTAACCTGCTTCCAATTACTCAGGAAGAAAAAGTTACTGCTATGATCCGTGTGAAACCTGAAGAAGATGATGATAAATACGTATGTATGGTAACAAGAAACGGTATCATTAAGAGAACACTTGCATCCGAATACAGAAACGTACGTAAGGGCGGTATTATTGCAGTTAATCTTGATGAAGGCGACGAGCTTGCATGGGTTAAACTCACTTCAGGTAACGATGACCTGCTTGTTGCTACAAAGAAAGGTATGTGTATCCGTTTCAATGAAAGTGATGCACGTCCTCTCGGAAGAACAGCAAGAGGTGTTAAAGCTATTGACCTTAAAGACGGAGACGAGGTTATCGGCTTTGACGTACTTTATGACGGTGCAACAGTTCTCACAGTAAACGAAAAAGGTTACGGCAGAAGAAGCAGCTCTGACGATTATCACATTCAGTCAAGAGGCGGTAAAGGTGTTATGAACTACCGTGTAGGTCAGTTCGGTGACGTAAGTGCTATCAGTGTTGTGGGAGAAAATGATGACGTTATCCTTATTTCTTCAGATGGTATTATTATCAGAATTCCTGCAAATGAAATCAGCACGTTTGCAAGACCGTCAAAGGGTGTACGTGTAATGAAAGTTACAGAGGGCGAACGCCTTGCAACAATGACTACAACTGAGCACATTGATGCAGAAGAAACAGAATCTGACGCAGAAGAAGTTCAGGCTGAAGAAATAACAGAAGAAAATCAGTAAAATAATTTAACCTGTCGGTAATTTTTATCGACAGGTTTTCCGAAAGGATAATTTATATGCAGTTAAATATCAAAGCAATTAAAGGTACACAGGACGTTCTTCCGTCAGAGAGTTATAAAAATCAGTTTATTGAAAAAACTGCTCTCGAAATTGCGGAAACTTTCGGTTTCAAAGAAATCAGAACTCCTGTTTTTGAACAGACTGAACTTTTCCAGCGTTCAGTTGGTGACACAACAGATGTTGTGCAGAAAGAAATGTATACTTTCACAGATAAAGGTGACCGTTCAATCACACTTCGTCCTGAAGGTACTGCAGGTGCAGTAAGAGCATTCCTTGAACATGGACTTTTCAATGATGCACTTCCTCAGAAAGTATGTTATGTAACTTCATGTTACAGATATGAAAAACCTCAGGCAGGCAGACTCAGAGAATTCCATCAGTTTGGTGTTGAATGTCTTGGTACTGCTTCCCCTGCTGCAGATGCAGAAATTATTTCGCTTGCAAATGAAATTTTCGGTTTTCTTGGTGTAAGAAACCTTGAACTTCAGATAAACTCAATCGGTTGTCCGAAATGTCGTGCTGAATATCACAAAGCACTCAAAGAATATTTTGAAAACTACAAAGGTGACCTTTGCGAAACATGTCTTGACAGACTTGACAGGAATCCTATGAGAATTCTCGACTGCAAAAGCCCTGTTTGTTCAGGTATTGCAGAAAAAGCACCTGTTGTTCTTGATTTCCTTTGCGATGAATGTAAAGAGCATTTCGAGATGGTTAAGAAATATCTTGATAATATGAAAATCGAATATAAAATCAATCCTCAGATTGTAAGAGGACTTGATTATTATACAAAAACTGTTTTTGAATTTGTATCAACTGAAATCGGTGCACAGGGTACGGTATGCGGCGGCGGAAGATACGATGGTCTTGTTGAAGAAATGGGCGGAGCACATACTCCTTCACTCGGATTTGCAATGGGACTTGAAAGACTTCTTCTTCTTATCGACGCACAGGGAATTGAACTTCCCGAAGGCAGAAGATGCGATGTATATGTGGCATCAATCGGAGAAAAAGCTTCTCTTGCTGCATCAGAAATTGTAACAGATTTAAGAAGCGGCGGTATCAGTGCACAGTTTGATGTTGTGGGCAGATCAGTTAAAGCACAGATGAAGTATGCAGGTAAAATCAATGCCCAGTACTCAATGGTTTTAGGTGACAGCGAAATCGAAAACAACAAAGCTATGCTTAAAAATATGGACACAGGCGATATGGCTGAAGTTGAACTTGATACTTTTGCAGATGATTTTATGAACATTATGGTTCAGAATGCAGCCCGTGGACTTGGCGAATTTATAGGCGGAGAAGACCTTGATTTAAGTTCAATTTTAGGTTCACTTCCTCAGGAATAATACAGAAGAAAGGAAGAAAAAAATTATGGATACAATGGCAGGTATTAAAAGAACAGACTACTGCGGTACTTTTACTGCAAAAGATATAGGCAGAAAAGTAACTGTTGCAGGTTGGGTACAGCGTCAGCGTGACCTTGGTGCTCTTATTTTCATTGATTTAAGAGACAGAACCGGTATTGTTCAGCTGGCTTTTGACGACACAACAGATAAGGAAATTTTTGAAAAAGCTTTCCAGGCCAGAAGCGAATTTGTGCTTATGGCAAGCGGTGAAGTCCGTGAGCGTTCTTCGAAAAATATGGAAATTCCCACAGGTGAAATTGAAATTTTTGTTGACGACCTTAAAGTTCTTGCAAAAAGTGAAACAACACCTTTCGAAATTATCGAAAACTGTGCAACAAGTGAGCTTACACGTCTTAAATACAGATATCTTGATTTAAGAAGACCTGATTTGCAGAAGAATATTCTTATGCGTCACAAGATTACAAAAATCACACGTGACTATTTTGATGAAACCACGTTCCTGCGCGCGGCCAAGAATGCTCTCAGACAGTACATCTCCCAGAGTTTCGGGGAACAGTGTCAGGATATCAATTCTCATCGGTACGCATCCCCTCGATCAGCTTCACTTCCATACGATTTGCGTCCACATCGGTATCCAGAATGAAGGACTTGACGGCAGGGATCATGTATTCATGCTCGCCCTTGACCACGTACACGCTGTTGCCGGGGTAGTCCAGCACATCTGTGATTCTGCCGATGCATACATCGTCGCAGAAGACCTCCACGCCAATGAGTTCCGCGGCAAAAATTACTTCATCATCGATGTCCTCACGGAACAGCTCGACGATCTTTCCGCGCATGGTCTGGGCCGCTTCCATGGAAT
>JAZQWT010000099.1:0-17485 GCA_045632485.1 Acutalibacteraceae bacterium | reverse complement strand
ATAAAGTTTTTCTTCAAAGTCTACTGAGAGAGGGAAGAAATCTACGCCTTCTCTGGGCTTGGGAGCCATTGTAACTGTGCAAAGAACGTCTGTTTCGCCGTAACGAACAAGTACTGCGCCGCCTGCAAGCTGAGCCATTTTACCTGTTTCAACAACAAAGGGTCTGCCTGCGATTTCTGTTTCAAATCTTCTGAATTCTTCGAACATTGTTTTTACTTCCTTTCAAAATAAAATTAGTTTCTTTTTATTTATGAAAACAGGCTCTCTTTTAGCAATAAATCCATACTTCGATTTTTCAAAATATCGATTTACCGCTAAAAAAAGTTCAGCCTGCAAATCATCTTTTCAGGGTAGTGCGAATAATCCGAACCCGTTTTTTACAGGCTGATTTCCGCTACCCTACTCAAATAAAGGCAGGCAAAATATACACTCTGCCTGCCTTTTGGGAATACTTATTTACGGATTCCGAGTCTTGCGATGATTGAACGGTAACGTTCAATATCAACCTTCTGAAGATATGCAAGAAGGTTTCTTCTGTGACCAACAAGTTTGAGGAGACCTCTTCTTGAGTGGTGGTCCTTATGATGAACTTTGAAGTGTTCGTTAAGGTCGTTGATTCTCTTTGTGAGAATAGCGATCTGAACTTCAGGAGAACCTGTGTCACCTTCGTGAGTTGCATACTCAGCCATTATAGCCTTTTTTTCTTCGTTTGTCATTGTCTTTCACCTCATTTAAAATATTTCGCATCATCTCAGATCCCAGGAAGAGGCAGGTGAATACCACTTGGTGGTTTACTCCACTTTCCGAGAAAAGGACTCAAGCTCGTGTATTATAACATATTGACACCGTTTTGTAAAGAGTTTTTTTCAATTTATTTGATGAATTTGCATAATTATTTCTATCCGTTTTCGTATTAAATACCCAATAACCAAGTAACAGGGAATAAGTGTGGACAGGCTCTGCCCACAACCTATTATTTAATTCATCACCGAATTACTCTTATTCTTTTTTATTTGCAAGAAGCATAAGTGCCATAGTCTGTTTAAGTGCCTCTGTCTGTGACTGACCGTCGATAAGCTTAACCTTGAAATGAGGTCTGGGCACAGTTGCAACAGAAATTCTTCCTCGCATAGCATTTGAAAGGGCTGCAATCTTCTTCATATCAAGCACATCGCTGTAAATGAGAAGTCTGTCTTTAGTCTGTCCGATTTCCGTAATATTATTTTCTACGGCTGCCGCACGAAGAAGTGCAATATCAATAAGTCCCATAACGCTTCCGGGCGGGTCACCGAAACGGTCGATAAGCTCATCTATAACATCATCAGCATCTTCCTGACTGCGTATATCTGCAATTCTTCTGTACATTGCAAGGCGGTGAGGCACATTTTCGATGTATTTTTTAGGAATATTTGCGTCAATGTGCAAATCAATAAGACAGTCTTTTGAAGAGTCTTTCACTTCTTCGCCTTTTTCTTCACCTACTGCTTCTGCAAGAAGTTTTAAATACATATCGTAACCGACGGCTTCCATATGACCGTGCTGCTGTGCACCTAAAACGTTACCTGCACCGCGAAGTTCAAGGTCACGCATTGCAATTTTGAAGCCTGAACCGAATTCGGTAAATTCCCTGATTGCAGAAAGTCGTCTGTCTGCAATTTCAGAAAGCTGCTTACCTCTTGTGAAAGTAAAGTAAGCACTTGCTCTTCTTGCACTTCTGCCTACACGACCTCTTATCTGATGAAGCTGCGCAAGACCCATTCTGTCTGCATCTTCAATAATAAGAGTGTTTGCATTAGGCACGTCAACACCTGTTTCGATAATAGTAGTACAGACAAGTATATCCGTTTCACCCTCGATAAGACTTTTCCACACATCGGAGAGTTCTTCTTCCGTCATTTTACCGTGACCTACCGCCACACGTGCATCGGGCATCATTTCTTTGATTTCAGCGGCTTTTCTGTCGATTGACTCCACTTTATTATAAAGATAATAAACCTGACCGCCACGACGCAGTTCCTTTTCCATTGCCTGAACAAGCACTTCCATATTATGCTCGATAACATAAGTCTGAACCGGGTGTCTGTCCTGAGGTGCTTCCTCAATAATACTCATATCACGGATGCCTGTCATTGCCATATTAAGCGTTCTGGGAATAGGTGTAGCAGACAAGGTAAGCACGTCAACATTAGGAAAACGCTCTTTTAATTTTTCTTTCTGTGCAACGCCGAAACGTTGTTCTTCGTCTACAATTACAAGGCCTAAATCCTTGAATTCAAGTTTTTTGGAAAGGAGTTTGTGAGTACCGACAACTATATCGATACTTCCCCTTTTAAGATTTTTCACGATTTCCGCCTGCTCTTTTGCTGTGCAGAAGCGTGAAAGCATTGCACTTTCAACAGGGAAACCTTCAAATCTTTTCTGTATTGTCTGGTAATGCTGCAGGGCAAGAATTGTAGTAGGCACAAGAATTGCACATTGCTTACCGTCAGCAATACATTTAAACACACCTCGAAGTGCAACTTCAGTTTTTCCGAAACCGACATCACCGCAGAGAAGTCTGTCCATCGGATACGGTTTTTCCATATCATTTTTGATTTCATCAATACATCTCAACTGGTCGTCTGTTTCGTCAAATTCAAAACGCCTTTCAAAGTCGCTCTGCATATCTATATCAGGAGAAAATGCAAAGCCTTGTATATTAAGCCTTTTTGAATAGAGAGCAATCAGTTCATCTGCCATATTTCTGACAGCAGATTTGACTCTGTTTTTAGTTTTAAGCCATTTATCACTGCCGAGCTTATTGAGCTTGACAGAATTTGTTTCACTTCTGGGACCTATATATTTTGCAACATGGTCAAGCTGAGTTACAGGGATATACAGAATGTCGCCTTTATCGTATCGGATTTTGATATAATCCTTTGTTGCACCGCTTGCTTCAAGCTGAGTTATGCCCTCAAAAACACCGATACCGTGCATTGAATGGACAATATAATCGCCCTTATGCATTTCCTCAAGGCTATGAAAAGCATTTGATGCTTTGTAGTTTTTGTGTTTTTTCAGTTTTTTCGGTGCAGTTCTTCTGCCGTAAGAAATAAGGCGGAATTTATCCTGAGGATATTCCATACCTGCACTGAGTGCACCCTCAACAACACTTACATAACCTTTCGGGAATTCCTTTGGAAATTCAGGGAAGAAAACAACATTATACCCTTCTTTTTCAAGGTCGTCGCACAATGCACGTGCTGCCTTATCAGTGCCTGCCATAACAACGCAGGATCTGTCTTTTTTATTTTTGAAATAACTTATGTCATCAAGCAACACGTTGAGTGTGCCGTTCCATAAATTAAGCTGAAGTGCAGAAAAATTAATCAGTTCCTTTACGGGAGTATCAAAGCTTCCTCTCGGTAAATTATCAAGATAAAGTGTTTTATTTCTGCCGAAAACACCAAGCACTTCTGACCATTCAAGACCGAATTTATCAAGACCCTTGAAAAGAACGCCCTCTTCAAAGCAGGCTTTCACTTCTTCGTGGAGAAGTTTAATTGATGCTTCCCCTCTTTCTTTTACGCCTGCACTTTCGCAGACACAGAGAAGAGTATTTTTGTCGCAATAATCAAAAATTGTAGCAAGTGAAGAATAGGCAAGAGAAAGATATCTGTCGAGAGATGATACCCGCACATCGTTTGAAAGTTTATCGATATCTGCCTGAAGTGATGCTTTTGCTTTCTGCGAACCCTTACCTTTAACTGTGGGGAGAAAATCAGTTATTTTGTTTTTCAGTTCTTCCTGACTGTCAAAAATTATTTCTGTTGCAGGTGTGATTTCAATTTCATCCAGCACATCAGTTCTTCTCTGACTTTCCGCCTCAAAAGAAGAAATTGAATCTACAGTATCGCCCCAGAATTCAATTCTGACGGGATTTTCTCTGTCAGGCGGGAATAAATCAAGTATACCGCCTCTTACCGCAAACTGACCTGAGCCGTCAACCTGAGGGCTTCTCACATAACCCGCTTTGATGAGAGTTGATACAGCATTGTCAAGAGAGAAATCTTCTCCGCTTATAATTTTAACTGTTCTTTTTTCAAGCTCATCAGGAGGCATTGTGAATTGAAGAAAAGCCTCAATACTGCAGGCCACCACATCAAATTCATCTTTGAGAATTTTGGAAAGTGTGCCGATTCTTACGTGTTCATATTCCCTTGACTGGCCTTCTGTTGTGCTGAAAGAAAAATCTCTTGCAGGAAAAAGATATGCACGGCTTCCCATTGCTGCAAGGTCATCCGTAAGACGTCTTGCAGATGCTTCGTCCGGAGTTACGGCAACACATTTTCTGCCGTCAACACAAAAAGTATGCATAAGATGTGCTTTATTTATATGAGAAAGTCCCAGAGCACCCATAGGCACTCTGTTTTTATCAAGAGCAAAGATGAGTTTTTGGTATTCTTCGTTATTCTGCATTATTTTTGCAAAACAGGACATTTCTTCACCTCCGTTACAGATTCAGGCATAACGCCGAAATCCGCAACAAACCCGCATAGGGGGTTGTTACGGTTTCAAATCAACAGTATTTTATCATCTGACATTTGTTTAGTCAAGAAAATTTTGTCAGATTTTTATACTTTTGCAAACAACAATTAAATATGGTTTTGAAAGGTATATTTCCGCCATAACTGCGTTAAAAGCCTTTGAAATAACCTCGTATTTCTGCAGCCTTTCGCCTTGTTATGACAAAAATCTTCTCTTTCAAAACTGCTATGCATCTGAAATACAATAGGTTGCGTACAGTCGGGGATTTCTTCTCTGCAGGCATACTACCGTATGGCAAAGAGAAAAATTCACGAATGTGCGTGAGATATTGCATTTCAGACATATGGAATTGCTGTTTACAAAAGTATACCTTTGTTTCGTAAATCCTCTTTTAAAACTTCTACATTTCCGTGACTGTAGCAATGTCCGTGCATACCTACTGTCAGGGCTCCGTCTATGTTTTTCTGAACATCATCAATGAAAATACATTCCTCTGCCTTGAGAGAAAATTTTTCAAGAAGAGCAAGATACAAACCTTTTTCGGGCTTTACCATTTTATAGTCGCAGGAAACAATAAACCCATCAAAAAGACTGAGTGCAGGAATATTTTCTTTTTCTCTGTAAAATTCAGGGGCAACATTTGAAAGCAGATAAATTCCGTAGCCATTTTCCTTAAGTGTTTTTACAACCTCATACATATCCTCAAAAGGCGGCATATACGGAAAGAAATTCTGCACCATTTCAATGATTTTATCTTTATATTCTTCAGGGAAAAGGTGACTTTTCTGTACTATGATTTCATCTGAAGACACAACTCCCCTGTCACGCTCTGCCCATAACGGACTTCTGAAAATTTCTGTTGAAATAAGGTCTGAAATTTCTTTACCAAAGTGAGCAGTGAGTACCTTTTCGGGGTTATGGTCTATAAGCACTCCGCCCATATCGAAAATAATGTTTTTAATCATAAATCATCACCATATAAAATATACCATATAAAAAGCAAAAAAACAACTGCCTATGCTTGAACATGGGCAGTTGTTCGATTTTAGGAAACAAAAAAACTTATGCTTCTTCTTCCTTCATCTTTGCGAAACACTCACTGCAGTATACAGGGCGTCCGTCTTTGGGCTGGAAAGGAACTTTGGCTGCACCGCCACATGAAGCACATGTTGCATCAAAAAGTTCACGTTCGGGGTTTCTTGCACGTTTACGTGCGTCACGACATTCTTTGCAACGGAAGGGTTCATTTTCGAAACCTTTTTCAGCATAGAATTCCTGCTCACCTGCTGTGAAAATAAATTCTTTTCCGCATTCTTTGCAGATGAGTGTTTTGTCTTCGTACATTTTAATAACCTCTCTTGATAAGTATTAGTCCCGTGAGAGACTTTTAATATTATAAACGGTGAGTCCGTTTATCACAGAATTGATTTGAGTTTCTTTCTCACTCTCTGCAGAGCACCGTCAACACCTTTAACGCTCTGCCCTGTTTTTTCTGCGATTTCGGAATAGCTCATTCCGTCAACAAACAGACAAAAAACAGAATATTCTGTCTGAGAAAGAATCTTTTTAAGACTTTCACGTAATGCTTTATAGTTTTCAGATGAAATATATTCATCTTCTGCCGTTGTGCCACCTGTTGTTTCATCAACTAACGGTACAAAATCTTCATCTGCAGAAAGAAAAACATTATCTTTTTTCTTCACAAAATTTTTAAGAGCGTTTTTAATACACACAGCGGCATAAGTTCTGAAAGCGGCACCTTTTTCACTGTCAAAGCTTAAAATCGCCCTGAAGCAGGCAACCATTCCCTCCTGCATAAGGTCTTCGTTTTCGAAGCGGTTGTCAGAAAATGACAATGCACAATTTGCTATAACGCTTTCCATTCTTTTTATAAGAATCTGAAGTGCAATTTCATCGCAGTTTTTGCAGAGTTCCGCTAATTGTTCATCTGACATAATATGGTAATTAATATTTTCCATTTATCCACCTCTTACCATTTACAAGTGTAATATTAATACATTTTTAATATCTTGTCAAGTTTTTTACATAAGTAAGTTGAATTTTTTTAACAATCGTCGATATTTTTTGTAAATTTGTTACAAAATAAAGTTCATTTTGCTTTATAAGAACTTTTTTGGCTTAAAAAAATGCTTTTCTTGACTTTTAATAAGAAACAGAGTAAAATTATATGAGTATATCTTAAGGCGGTGAGGAATTGGAAAGCAGACCATCCGGATATAAAACAAAACAACGTGATCTGATTCTTGAGGTTCTCAGAAATCACGGTTCAGGACATCTGACTGTCGACGAAACAACGGCTCTCCTGAACGAAAACTCAACTGCAGTAGGCAAGTCTACGGTTTACCGTTATCTTGAAAAGCTGGCAGAAGAAGGCGTTGTAAAAAAATATACGGTAGACGGCGAAAAAAGTGTATGTTACCAATACCTTGAATCTCACGAAATCTGTTCAAATCACTACCATATGAAATGTGAAAAATGCGGCAAACTCATTCATATGGAATGTGAAACAATGGACAAGCTTACCGAACACATTTTTACTCACCACAATTTCCGCCTTAACGGTGCAAAATGTGTGTTTTACGGAATTTGTGACAAATGTTATAAAGGAGAATAACCATGAAAAAATTAAACAAAACAACTAAAATTGTAATTGCAGTTATAGCAGCTGCAATTGTTGTAGCAGGTGTTGCTCTTGGTCTTTACTTCGGACTTAAGGAAAAGCCTCACGAAACAGAATTCGCAACAATGGCAGATGTGCAGATTATTGATAAAAACAACATCGTTTTCTCATACACCTGCCCTTACCTTGAAGAAGATTCTGCTTTCAGAATCGAAGACAAAAACGGGCTTGTTATAACTTATAAGGTTGACAAAAAAGAAATAACTCTCCCCTGTACTATTGCATCTTCAAAATATGAGGCAAGCAAATCAGATACCATTAAATACGGTACACTTTCTTTGAATGTCAAACTGAATGAAAGCATAAAAGACAACACAATTTATAATGCTGTTCTTAAAGCTGAAAGCATCAGTCTCGAAAAGGAAAATTACCTCAACCCTGATGTTACTGCAGATTTTTCTGTTACAAAAACAGAAGAAGGTCTTTTCCAGGTTCAGAAGGAAGATTATCTTAACGCAAGATTAGTTGCTCCTGCAAATGTTGAAGCCTCTCTTACTAAAGAAAACGGAAAAGCATATTTCACAATTACAGCACAGATTGACGGCATCACACAGTATGACAAGGAAGCTTTACAGAACCTTCGTTCATTCATTGCTCTCAAATACAAAAACGAAAACGGCACATTCGGCAGATTCCTTAATACTGATGTTGAATTTTCAGCAGAAAACGGCAACGTTTTCATCAGAGGTACACTTGATAAAGAAGATCTTATCCCCGGACAGGATTACACGGTTATAATCAAAAAAGGTTTCTTTACAAACGATGATAAATCTGTTGTAAACGATGATTACGAAGGTGCTATTACCTACGTTGAAAAATAATTTTCACGGGAGTTTCAGATATGTTTACAAGCGTTAAAAGCATGGGTCTCTTCGGAATGCAATCATATATGGTAAACGTAGAAATCGACGTCAGCGGAGGTCTCCCTCACTTTGACATTGTCGGTTTACCTAATGCATCCGTCAGTGAAGCAAAAGAGCGTGTACGCTCTGCTGTAAAAAACAGTGCCCTCACCTTTCCTGTAAGCAGAATCACAGTAAATCTCGCACCCGCTGACACAAAAAAAGAAGGCACCGTTTATGATTTACCCATACTTCTCTCGGTTCTTGCAGCCTCAAGACAGATCAAACCTCTTCCTGAAACATCGGCATTTATCGGAGAGCTGTCTTTAAGCGGTGAGGTAAGACGTGTAAACGGAGCTTTACCTATGGTTATTGAAGCTATGCAAAACGGCATAGCTGACGTATTCGTACCTAAAGAAAATGCATATGAGTGTTCGGTAGTTTCGGGAATCAACGTTTATCCCGTAGAAACTGTAAGCGAAATCATTTCTTTCCTTGACGGCAGTGCTGACATCACTCCTGCAACATATACTCCGCAAGAAGAAAACTTTGAATCACTTGTAGATTTTTCAGATGTAAAAGGTCAGTTTGAAGCAAAAAGAGCTTTGGAAATCGCAGCAGCAGGCGGACACAATATTCTTCTTATCGGTCCTCCCGGTTCAGGTAAAAGTATGCTTGCAAAAAGAATTCCTACAATACTGCCCGATATGACTTTTGAGGAATCACTTGAAACCACTAAAATATATTCGGTTTCAGGAAAACTTCCTGCAGATACCCCTCTTATAACAAGAAGACCTTTCCGCTCACCTCACCACACAGTTTCTCCTGTTGGTCTTTCGGGCGGCGGTGTAATACCAAAGCCGGGCGAAATTTCTCTGGCACACAATGGTGTTCTTTTTCTTGACGAACTACCTGAATTTTCACGCACAACAATGGAAATAATGCGTCAGCCTATAGAAGATGGTGTGATTTCCATTTCACGCGCACAAGCAACCGTTACATATCCTTGTTCGGTGATGCTTGTTTGTGCGATGAACCCCTGCCCTTGCGGATACTACGGACATCCCACACGCGAATGCTCCTGCCAGCGCGGTGCTGCTGAAAGATATCTTAACAAAGTTTCGGGACCGCTGCTTGACAGAGTGGATATTCACATTGAGGTTCCTCCCGTTGACTTTGATAAGCTTTCTGATTCTGAAAAAGGCGAGAAATCTGAGGATATCAAAAAACGTGTTGACAAAGCCCGCAAAATCCAGCAGAAAAGACTGGCCGGGTCAGGCATCACCTGCAATGCACATATGACTGCACGGCAGACAAGACAATTCTGTGAAATGACAGATGATGCAAAACAGATGTTAAAAGATGTTTTCGAAATGCTTTCACTCTCGGCAAGAGCATACGATAAAATCTTACGTGTTGCACGTACAATTGCCGACCTTGACGAAAGCGAAATTATCACAGATGAACATATTGCAGAAGCAGTGCAATACAGAAGCCTTGACAGAAAATTCTGGGGCAAGTAATTATAAAAAAATAAGAGAGATGGAACTTTTCCATCTCTCTTTTATTTTTATCTGATTAAGCTTCTTCAGTTGCAACATTTTCGCCTGAAGCGTTGACTGTTGCTCTTTCCTGTGACTGCTGAATAATTCTGTTACGACGTTCTGTGAGTTCGTGGTACATAATTGTTCTTGTTTTATCATCAAGGTTATAGAAAAACATCGGGATATATCCGAGTGCACCGCAAATAATGGGTACAACAGAATACATAGCAAAGATAGCCTGTTTTGTTTTCATTGACTGAACAACGCCAACGCCTGCTTCGTAACCAATGAAAGACACAACTGCCGTTGAAACTGCGTTCTGGAGCTGTGCAACAATCTTTGTAGCAAGACCTGAAATAAAGCTTGTCATAGCCTCTGTACGTTTACCTGTCTTCCACTCACCGTAGTCGATAATTTCCTGTTCCATAAGCTGAGGAATAGTCTTCTTAACTGAATAAACAGATGAGAAGCATATTTCGTGGAACATAAGTGCAGGAATCATAATCCACATATTATCAAGGTTGTTGAAACCTACAATGAAAGCAACAATCCAACCGATTTCAGGAACAAGGTTTGACATAAACCACAACTGTTTTGTAGTAAATTTCTTTCTCAATTTAGGCAAGTACATATATGAAACGTATGTAAGGGGGGCTGCAGGAACACCGCAGATAACCTGAAGTGATGCTGAACCCATAACGTCGAGCCAGAACATATTTGAGAAAGGTCCGCCTACGTTTCCGAATGAGCCAAGGATGTTTGAAAGTGTAAGAAGAACCTGAAGTCTGTTACCAAAGAAGTTGCGCAAACCATCAACAAGTTTGGGTTTTTCTTCGACCTGAACAATACGTTCTTTAATAACACAAATTCTGACGAACATACCAAGGAAGGATACAATCAGAGTACCTGCACCCATTATGATATAAACGTTTTCAACTGACAGACCGATTGCACCTGCTGCTGCAAGGTCAAGCATAACAACCATTGCATATGAGGGCACTTTTTCAAAGTCACCGATGTTATCAAGGGCAATAAGTGCTGCCTTGTCGTCGATACTCGGTGTATAAGTTGAGTTAAGTCCACCGATAGCGCAGGTATAAAGCGTACCTATAGTTTCTTTAAGAATTGATATTACACAATAAATTGCAATTTTCTGCCATGAAAGAGGACCCCAGTTCTGGTCTCCGATGAACAGAGGTGTAATCCACAATGCAATACATGCTATCGCGTATGGACCGATTGTGGCAAACGCCCATGGTTTGAATTTACCGAAACGTGTTCTTGTTCTGTCAACTATGTATGCAAAGATTGAGTCGTTAATAACGTCCCATGCAAGAGTTGCGACAGCAAAAGCTGCAATAATTCTTGAGTCAAGCCCGAAAACGTTGAGCATGAAATAAGACAGATAACCTTCAAGGTTGAATTTGTTAACTTCGCCTGTAACAAACAAAGTTATAAGTTCTTTTGCGCCGACATATCTTTTACCATATGAGCTTTCTGAACTCATAACAGGCATATCATTTTCAGCATTTTTGATAGTTTGTTCCTTCGCCAAAAGTTCTACATCTCCTTCTTCAAAAAAAATGATCTCCTATATTATGCACTTTTTTTCAAAAAAAAGCAACACTTTTACGTAAAATAAAAAATAAAATCTCCGACAGAAATCTGACGGAGATTTTATTTTAACTAAAAATTATTCTGCTTCTGTTGCTGCACCGATTGTAGCTTTTTCCTGTGACTGTTTGATGATATTGTTACGACGTTCTGTAAGCTCGTGATACATAATAGTCTTTGTTTTATCATCAAGATTATAGAAGAACATAGGAACATAACCTAAGATACCGAGAGCAATGGGGATAACTGAATACATTGCGAAGATAGCCTGCTTTGTTTTCATTGACTGAACAACGCCCACACCTGCTTCGTAACCGATGATTGAAACAACTGCTGTTGAAACTGCGTTCTGAACCTGATTAACAATCTTTGTTGCAAGACCTGCAATGAAGCTTGTCATAGCCTCTGTACGCTTACCTGTCTTCCATTCACCGTAGTCGATGATTTCCTGCTGCATAAGCTGCGGAATAACCTTACCGATTGAGTAAACGGCTGAAATACAGATTTCACGGAACATAAGTGCAGGAATCATAATCCAGAGATTATCAAGGTTATTTACACCTACTGCGAAAGCAACAACCCAACCAATCTGGGGAACTGCTTTTGATGCAAACCAAAGAGTTTTTGTTGAGAATTTCTTTCTCAATTTCGGCAGGTACATATATGAAACATATGTAAGGGGTGATGCAGGAATACCGCAGATAACCTGAAGTGATGCTGAACCCATAACGTCGAGCCAGAACATATTTGAGAACGGGCCGCCAACGTTACCGAATGCAGAAAGAATATCTGAAAGTGTAAGAAGAACCTGAAGTCTGTTACCGAAGAAGTTACGTAAGCCATCAACAAGTTTCGGCTTTTCTTCAACCTGAACAATACGTTCTTTGATAACACATATTCTGACAAACATACCGAGGAATGATACAATCAGAGTACCTGTACCCATTATGATATAAACATTTTCAACTGACAAACCGATTGCGCCTGCTGCTGCAAGGTCAAGCATAATAACCATTGCATATGAGGGCACTTTTTCAAAGTCACCGATGTTATCAAGGGCAATAAGGGCTGCCTTGTCGTCGATACTGGGTGTATACGTTGAGTTAAGTCCGTTAACTGCACATGTGTACAATGTACCTATAGTTTCTTTCAATATTGAAATTACGCAATAAATTACAATTTTCTGCCATGAAAGAGGACCCCAGTTCTGGTCTTCTATGAACAGAGGTGTAATCCACAACGCGATACACGCTATTGCGTATGGGCCGATTGTGGCAAACGCCCACGGTTTGAATTTACCGAAACGTGTTCTTGTTCTGTCAACTATGTATGCAAAGATTGAGTCGTTAATAAGGTCCCATGCAAGAGTCGCAACAGCAAAAGCTGCAATGATTCTTGAGTCAAGACCGAAAACGTTAAGCATGAAATAAGACAGATAGCCTTCAAGGTTAAACTTATTTACTTCACCTGTAACAAACAAAGTGATGAGTTCTTTTGCGCCAACATATCTTTTACCGAAAACGCTATCGCTTGCAACTTTCGGAATTTCGCCGGCACCGGTTTCTACTGTTTTAACTTCTGTGTCCTGAGACATTCTGACACCATCTCCTTTCGGGGGGCACTTTTATATGCTAATATTAATTATGCACTATTTCAAGAAATTTTGCAACACTTTTTTATCAAATTTTTATAATTTGTATAAAATTTAATTTATCACACTCTGAAAAAGAATGTTATTTTCTTATCCCGTACATAAAAACAGGAATTGTTCCTGCTTCAATGCCGTATATTCCCGAAACATTTTTTGCCAAAGCAATATAACTATCCTCATAAAAAACAGGAATAAAAACAGATTTGTTCATAAGATACCGTTCAGCACTTATGCAGTTTGAAATAATACCGTCCTGGCTGAGTGCCTCTTTTGATGCACCCATAAGCGAATCATAAGATTTTGATTTCATCTGGAAAACATTGTTTGTTCCTACCGAAGTGAACAAGCCGAGGAAAGCAACTGCACTTTCGCTTTGTGCCGTGATTTTTGAAAAAGCCATTGTATACGCCCCGTTTCTGACACGTTTGTCAAGCGTCATTTCATCAAGGGGTTCCACTGTAAAGTTCACGTTGATACCAAGTATCTTCTGCCAGCTCTGCACAGCTATCTTTACTGAATTCTCGAAATCCTTATGGCAGATTATATTAACTTCCGCACGATCAATCTCAAGAGCTTCAAAAGCTTTTTCAAGATGCATTTTTGCCTTCGCTGCATCTGCTTCAGGATATTTGACGTCACCTGCATATCCTCTGTAGAAGGAATTACCTATCATACACATACCGGGAACGGTTCCCGCTGCATAGGAAGTACAGCTTTCGGCAAGCGGAACTGAAGACACATCAAGTGACGACGTAAGAGCTGCTCTCATATCATAGTTCTTCATAATTTCATCTGCGCAATTAAAAGCAAATCCCAGCGTTGAATTATTGTAATTGAGATAGGAAACCTTATCGTTCTCTACAAGTTTTTTCTGTCTTACCGATAAAGGACATGCATCATATGTACCGTCTTCAATCTTATCAACCCTTGTTTCAAGATTTTCGTTGACATAAAGGTACACTACTGACGGTTTGACATCACTGCGACCTGAATAATTGTCGTTTCTGTACATTGTAAGATTTATTCCCGTATTCCACGAGAAAAGATAAAACGGACCGTTATAAATTACCTTATCAGGGTCAAGTCCGTATCTGCCCCTGGTTGCCTCGAAGAATTCTTCACGGCAAGGCATGGCAGCTGACTGGGTAAGAGCTTTAAGAAAATCTTCGTTAGGCTTTTCGATTTCTATCTGCAATGTTTTCGCATCAACAGCTGTAACGCCCAGTTCTTCTGCATCTTTTGTACCTGTATAGACTTCATATGAATTTCTGATTGCATAAAGTCTTGAATCTGTCGATGCTCCCATCGTCTTGTCAAAAGCACGTCTGAGACCGTACACAAAATCATAAGCCGTAACACGGTAATCAAAATTCGCACTCGTATCCGGGTCAAGAAGCTCCTTTGCTTTCTCACTTACAAACCATTTCGCATTCTGTTTCAGGTGGAAAGTATAAACAAGTCCATCGCTGCTTATTTCCCATCTTTCCGCCACTCCGGGAATAATTTTACCGTCTTTATCAGGTCTTACAAGACCTTCAAAGCAGTTGAAAACAACTATTTTCGATGCATTATCCGATGCTATCTGAGGGTCAAAACTTACAGGGTCGCTGAAAATAGGATAATAAAAAGCCTCATCCTCTCCTGATGAACAAGAAGAAAATGTCATCAATATCATAATCACTGCTAAAATGACAGAAAAAAATCTTTTTAACATAATTTCACTCCATAAAGAAATTATTACTCACAGTATTATAACAAATTTTTTCCGTACTTTCTACTGTTTTACAAAAACTTTTACTATTTTTTGAAAATGTATATACATTTGAGTTTTTTTGTGATATATTATATAGGTATATGTATAAGTCATATTGTGCATAATTTCAGCGCAGACAGGAGGTAAAAATGCAGGAATATATCATACCGTTCCTGATTGCAATCAATATACTGATTTCAACGGTTTTACTTACAATTGTTCTGACTCAGAAAAAGAAAACCGAAAACAGCGAAAAAGAAATGCAATCATTAAAAGAAAAAATATTGAAAATGTCTTTTGACAGCACACACGTTGCAGAAGAGCTGCACCGTAACCGTAAAGAACTTGCTGCCAGCCAGAAAAGTATGCGTGATGAAATATCTTCATCTATGCAGAAAATTGTTGATGAATTTCTCAAGATGCGTAACGATTCTTATGAATACAACCTGAAAATGAGTGAAACAATTTCACAGTCTTTAGGTTCTATGCGCAAAGAAAATTCAGAACAGACTGAAAAGCAGAATCTTGTTATCCGCAAATCCATTGAGGAAATGCAGAAAAGCAACGAGCTTAAGCTGGAAAAAATGCGTGAAACTGTTGATGAAAAGCTTACACAGACTCTTACAACAAGGCTTAACAGTTCTTTCAAGACAGTTTCAGAACAGCTTGAAAACGTTTACAAGTCTCTCGGAGAAATGAAAAATCTTTCCGCAGGAGTTACAGACCTCAACAGAGTTCTTACCAATGTCAAAGCAAGAGGTACGTGGGCTGAGGTTCAGCTTGAAAGAATTCTTGAAGAAACAATTCCCGGTATGTTCGACAGAAATGTTTCAACAAAATCCAACACGGAAAAAGTTGAATTTGCAATCAGAATCCCCTCTTCTGACAACAAGGATGATGCAATCTGGTTACCTGTTGACTCAAAATTCCCTGTTGAAAGCTACATAAGATTAAGTACGGCAGCCGAAAGCGGTGACGCTGCCCTCGTTATACAGGCCCGCAAAGAATTTGAAGCCAGCGTTACTATGAAGGCAAAGGAAATCACAAAGTACATTAATGTGCCGCAAACCACACCTTTCGCAATTATGTACCTTGCAACAGAAGGTCTTTATGCTGAGGTTGCTTCTTCAAAATCAGGCCTTATGGAAAAACTCCATAATGATTTCAACATTATGGTAGCAGGACCCTCAACCGTTACGGCTCTGCTTAATTCCCTGTCAGTCGGCTTCAGAGCCGTTGCAATAAATGAAAAAGCTGCAGAAGTAAGAAAACTTCTTGCAGCAGCAAGAACACAGTACGAAAAATTCGGTCTTCTTCTTGAAAAAGCAAGAAAGAAGGTTGATGAAGCCGGAAAAGTTCTTGATGATGCTCAAAACAGAAATAACATTATCACAAAGAAGCTTAAAAATGTTGAATTGCTCGAACAGAATCAGTCCGAAGAAATCCTCGGCATAGAAAGTTTCACAATTGATAATGAAAATTAAGCGAAAGAAGGTTTAAAAATGAAGAAATCCAAAACAAAAATTCTGGCTCTTGTCATGGCGGTTGTTATGATTTTTGCTGTTGTTCCGTTCTCGGTTCTTGCAGCAGGCAGCGATGATATTTCCATCGCAACACTTTCAGACATCCACTATTATGCTAATTCACTTAAGGGCAACAGAACTGAAGACTATCAGGCACTTGTTGCTGGTTCAACAACAACCCTTGATCTGACAGCAGATTGTCTTGACACAGCTCTTGTTACAATGGCTGAAGAGCTTAAGAATGTTAATAATCCCTATCTCATTCTCCCCGGCGACCTTACTTATCAGGGCGAATACGAGTCACACGTTGAACTTGTAGCAAAGCTTGAAAAATGGGAAAAAGAAACAGGCATTGATATTATTGCTATTAACGGTAACCACGATATCAATAATGCAAAAGCTTATTCTTTTGTAAACGATAAAAAGGAAGCAGCAAGAAAAACTACTCCCGAAGATTTCCGTGAACTTTACAAAAATCTCGGTTATGATATAGCTTATCACACATACACTCCTCCCGAAGGTAAAGGTCAGGGCGGTATGTCTTATTCAGTACGTCTTGACGGCGGATACAGACTTATCCTCCTCGATACAAACCTTTACACTGCTGACTGTACAAAAACAGGCACAGATGAACACGACACAGCTCAGGCATTGGGTGATGACCTTCTTGAATGGGCATTAGCAGAATGTGCAGATGCCAAAGCATGCGGAGAAGAAATCATCGGTGTTTCACACGCAAGCCTTGTTGACCACATCGGTTCATACCAGTCAAAAATTCTCACAGGCTTCATTGTTAAAGATGCAGAAGACAGAGCAACTCAGCTTGCAGAAGCAGGTATGCACTTCAACTTCTGCGGACATCAGCACCTTGCTGACGTTGCAAAATTTGTAGCTGACAGCGGCGAAGTAATGTATGAATGCGAAACACCTCCCTCAGGTACTTATCCCTGCGGTATGTATGTAACTGAATTTGAAAAAGGTTCAAACGGTAAAGTTACAGCAACTTTCAACTATCACGATATTGACGAAGCTGCACCCGTAATGCTTTACGGTGTTGAACAGCCCAAGCCCTTCAAAAACATCGCTTTCGGCAAAGCTTACGGCAACGGTGATGTTACTACTCTTGCAATGAACATCATCAAATACAACCTCGGCTCAATTTTTGAAGGAATCAGCGAAGCAGGCGGTATTCTTGAATACCTTGAGACGGAAGGCATTGACCTTGAACAGATTCTTTCAGATGCATTTGCAGGCGTTACATTAGGACCGATTGATATTTTCACAGCAGAAAACATTATGTTCCTTGCTGACGATCTCTGCGACCAGCTTT
>JAZQWT010000098.1:0-6088 GCA_045632485.1 Acutalibacteraceae bacterium | reverse complement strand
TAAATTATAATTTATTTTGAAGCTTTTCGCTTGAATATACAGCATCTTTGTGGTATAATTAATTATTAATTTATTAAGGTGGAGAAGTATGGAAAATTCAGGTCGCAAAACTGAATATTTAGGTGGCGGAATTACTGCCGTAGTTTCTGATGACCACACTTTCGGCACAGATGCGGTGCTGTTATCTGCATTTGCTGCGGCTAAACGCAAGGATGTGTGTTGTGACTTGGGAACAGGATGCGGAATCATTCCTTTGCTGATGCTCAGGGAAGAAATGAACGATTGCATTACGGCTGTGGAAATTCAGAAAAATGCTTGCGAACTTGTGGAAGAAGCAATTTCTCTTAACAATCTCGATGGTAAGCTTCAGGTAATAAATTGTGATTTGCGTGATTTTGCGAAAAATCTTCCTATGGGAAAATTTTCTCTTGTTACTTTTAATCCTCCTTATTTTTCTAAAGATTCAGGCGAGGCAAGTCCGAATATCAGCGCCAAGATTGCAAGGCATGAATTTATGTCGGATATTTTTGAGGGTGCAAAATGTGCATCTTACATACTTAAATACGGCGGACGATTCTGTGTGTGTCACAGACCTGAAAGACTTTGCGATGTTTTTCAGGCAATGAGAGAAAACCACATTGAACCGAAACGAATGACTTTATGCACAAGGCAGAGGGGAATGAAACCTTTTCTTGTGCTTGTTGAAGGAAAAAAAGGCGGCAAATGCGGTTTGAAAGTCGAGGATGAAATTGTCCTTGCAGATGAAAACGGTGAATATCTTGACGGAATTTACGGAAATGATGAGGTGACAGCGAATGGGTAAACTTTATGTTGTGGGAACACCTATAGGAAATCTGGGTGACTTTTCCCCGAGAGCTGTGAAAACACTTGAAGAATGCGATTTCATTGCGGCTGAAGATACACGTGTAACGCTTAAACTTCTCAACCATTTCGGAATAAAAAAACAGATGGTAAGCTATTTTGAACACAACCGCACAGAGCAGGGTGAGAAAATTATTGCAAGACTTATTTCAGGTGAAGTCTGTGCTCTTGTTACTGATGCAGGAATGCCTGCGATTTCCGACCCCGGTGAAGACTTGGTGAGAGCCTGTCACGAAAATAATATTGAAGTGGAATCTGTACCCGGTCCCTGTGCTTTTTCAACAGCACTTGCTATTTCAGGAATGCCAAGCGGAAGATTTACTTTCGAAGGTTTTCTGAGCGTTACGAAAAACTCAAGACGCGAACATCTTGAATCACTTAAAGACGAAAAGCGTACAATGATTTTTTATGAAGCTCCTCACAAGCTTGCAGCAACACTTAAGGATATGTACGAAAATTTCGGAGACAGAAAAATTGCTATCGTAAGAGAGCTTACAAAAATCCACGAAGAGGTTATCAGAACAACCTTTGCTGAGGCTGTAAAACTTTACGGTGATGGTGGTATCAAAGGTGAAATTGTGCTGATAATTGAAGGTAAAAAAGAAGAGAAAAAAGAAATAACTTTAGAAGATGCAGTGAGAATTGCACGTCAGAAAATGCAGGAAGGTTTCTCTAAAAACGAAAGTGCAAAACAGGCTGCAAAAATGACGGGCATAAAAAAGGGTGACATTTACGCGATTATTACGGAGGAATAAAAATGCAGGGATTTATTGATTATGTAAAAGAATATCGCTACCTTGTGCTGATACTTGTTGTGGCAATTATTTTGATGATTATTGTGTTCAGAAAAGCAGGTGCTTCTGTTGCGAAGACAAAAGCTGAAAAAGAAAAGCTTATAAAAAAACTTGATCATATGAAAATGATAAGAGAAACATATTCTGATTTGACTTGTGAAAAAATTCTTTCTGATGAAACGGAGTATCTTCTCGAGGGCGTGGCAGACAATATTCAGGTGCGTCTTGAAAAAGAAGGCGATATGAATGAAGCTTTTGAAAAATTGAAAGAGGAAGAAAAGCTGGCATATTCCCTTCACTATTTCATTGAAGAATCAGAAAATGCACCGTCAGAATTTTTCAGAAACTATACAAAACCCCTTACGCCGTATGCTTTGCAGATGTGTGAAAAAATCACTGAGAAATCGACGTATTCTCTTATAAAAAAATTGTATGATTGTTACGATGAAGAGAATGAAACCGAATCGGTTATCAAAGAGCAGACGGAAGAACTGGATGAGAAAATAAAGGCTTCTCACGATATGAAAAATCTTAAAGCCAGGGCTGCAGAGTTCATTAAAGAAAATGCAGAAAAATTTGCTTGAAAGTTAACGGCTTGTTAAAGCGAATGTACATTTTTCTGTTGATTAAAACAGCGGAATGTTGTATAATATAATTTAATTAACGATAGGAGGAATTCTTTTGGACGAAAATAAAGAAAAAGAATTACGCGAAGACGGTGTTGATGAACTTGACACTCTCTCCGAACAGGAAAAAGACGAAGTAAGCGAGATTCTTGAAAACCTGAAAAAAACAAAAAACGATAATGAAAGTCAGCCTGTTACTGACTGGGATGGTTTGGCACAGGTAGGCGGTGCAGATGATGAAATCATTGCTGAAACTGCTGAAGTTAATGCTGAAGAAAATGAAGAAAATGAAAATAGTGAAGATGAAGACATAAGTGAAGCAGGGGAAGAAGAACTTTGTATCAGTTGTGGTAAAAGAAAAAGATATACCGAACTTGATGAAGATTACCTTTACTGCAAAGTATGTCGTGAAAAGATGAAAAAAACACACCTTAACGGCTGGGGCGTTGTGTTCTTTTTAATTACAATAGTAGCGGCATTTATTGCTGTTGTATGGGGCGTTTATGCTATAGGTGTTTCAGCGCCCGTTATAGAAGGCGACAAGTATATGAAAGAAGGTAAATACCGCTCTGCACTTGCCTGCTACGAAGAAGCACTTTCTGCTGTGAATACTCTTGATTCTCAGGCAGGCAGCGGAGAACCTGTTTTTGATGCAGGCAGAAAAACTTATGCAAAAGTTATGGAGGCTTACTATAAAATGGGTGCTCTTGTTTCTGCACAGGATTATGCTAAATCACTTGAAGATACAGGTGCTTTTGATATGGCAAAATATTCACATCTGCAAGACTATAACAAGGTTCTTACCGGTATGAGTGAAACATGCACTTATATTCAGCAGAAATATCAGGCACTGTTTATGACTTTACAATATTCAAGTGAAAAAGCAGATGTTTCAACAATAAGCAAAGAACTCAAAGAACTTGATGCACTCAAGGCAGACAGTAAGTATGATAAATATGCAGTGGCTTATATGCAGGTTTACCTTTGTCAGTATGTTGAGAATTCTGAAGATGCACAGATTAAATATCTTCTTGAAATCAAAGAAGCAGGCAAGGCTTATGAGTCAATCTGGGCATCACAGCTCTGTATGCTTTACCTTGAAGAAGGCAAATATGATGAAGTAAAAGAAATCTGCAATGATATTCTTAAGGATTCAGCTGAAAGTATTGAATTTTATCAGTTCCTTATGAAAGCTGAAATCAAGCAGAATAATATTAAAGCAGCTCTTGCAGTTTATAAAAAGGCAGAAAAAACAGTAGATGAAATTTACTATTCAACAGAACCGTTGACAATGCCTTACACATTACTTGCAGAAAAAGCAGTATGCCATGCTCTTCTCGGAGAAAAAGAAGAGGCTCTTGCTGCAATTGATGAATCTTTCAACCTTAACGTTGATATTCATACAGCGAACGTTTATGCTCTTCTTCATCACACATATCATGTTAAAGGCACTAAGCCGGAAGTGAAAGACGGTAAAAAGATTTACGACAATGTAGACACAGGATACGATATGGTTCTTGATCTCTTTGCAAACAATGGTATTGAGCTTAATAAGGACGTAAAAGCAGCGATTGACGGTAAGAAAACGCTGGAAGATGTATTTGTTAATGGGGAGGCATATCTGAAATGAGAATAATTAACGCAATAGTAAAAATTCTCACTTTTCCGGGTGGTTTTATCAAAGGTTTCTGGGAACAGGTTATCTGTAAAATCTTCGGTGTTCCTGTTGAGAATAAAAAATACTTTCAGTTTAACGAAATGGCAGGTCATGTTGAACATGAACCTGTAAGCGGTACAAAGAGATTCTGGTTATGCTTTGTTCCCGGTCTGATGGTTTTTGTTACAGGTTTGATTTTTGCAATGCCTGCATTTTTCAATCTTTGTTTTCTTGATGTAACAACTCCTACCTTAAGCATTGTAAGCCTTTTCTGTCTTTATATGGCGGTTTCAATGTTTACAAACATTTTCCCCTCTGTGGAAGACGCTCTTATGATGTGGGAAGGATACAAAGACGGTTCAAAAGCAGCTAAAATTATTTTTGCACCCGGTGCCATAATTATGTATGTTGGTGCTTATGCAGAAAGTTTCGGTTTTACATTAGCAACAAATGCTGTATTGGCAGCGCTCATGCTGATGATATAAAAAGAAAAAAGTAGAAAAATATGAGGTGGTAAAATGGCAGTTGATTTTAAATCAGACAAAATTATGTTTATGATAGCTGCTGCGGTTATCGTATTCGTAATTGTTCAGTCAGTATTCTTCATTGTTAAATCATGGAAACGTGCAAAAGAATTAGGTATTTCAGAAAGCACTCTTAAAAGCACAGTTTCTTCAAGTGCACTTTTTACGGTTGCACCTGCAATTTCAATTCTTGCAACAGTTTTCGTGCTCGCAAACGCATTAGGCATTGTTCTTCCCTGGATAAGACTTTCAGTTATCGGTAACCTGGCTTACGAAACAACTGCAGCACAGACAACTCTTGACTATTGGGGTATCGCACTCAATAAAGCGGTTGCTGACCCTCAGCAGTTTGCGACAATCGCAGTTGCAATGACAGTGGGCAGTATTGCTCCCTTACTTATGATTCCCTTCCTTTGCAAATTCCTTCAGAAAAAAGTAGGCTTTGCAATGAATAAAGAATCAGACAAAAACAAAGATGCAGAAGCTTCAGGTAAACCCAAGACAAACCTTGGTGACGTTATTTCAGCATCAGCTTTCATCGGTATTGTTTCAGCTTTTGTAGCACGTGAAATCAACGGCAGAACAGTTGCAACAACAAACAGACTTGACGAATTCGGCAATAGCATTGTAAATGCAGAAGGTGCTATTGAAAAAGTGAAAAACATCACAGGCTCAGCAGGTGTTGTTTCAATTCTTGTTCTTATCTGTTCAATGGTATTTATGACAATTCTTACTGTTATCTGCAAAAAGTTCAAATTGTCAAAGCTTGAACCTTTCATTATGCCTATCGCAATGTTTGCGGCAATGGGAATGGCAATTTTATTTATGAATGTTCTTCCTGAATCAATAACAGGCATTACTTGGTATGAAATAGGAGCGGAGGTGTAAAAAATGGCTAAAGATAAAAAATATATGAGTCCCCGTGAAAAAGATTATTTTGACAAAGTTCACAGATGGGGTATTATGTGGACAATCGGTGCTATTTTAATGCTCCTTTCAATTCCTGTTTTAATTTGCATTAAATTAGGAGTTCTTCCTGACGGTGCAGCCCTTAAACAGGTTCTTCCACAGCTTATGACTCTCTACTGGCTTACAGCTATTGCTGAAGTTATTGCTTATGTTCCTATGCTTGGTGCAGGCGGTACATACCTTTCATTTGTTACAGGTAACATTTCAAACCTTAAACTTCCCGTTGGTCTTAACGCAATGAATAGTGCGAAGGTAAAAGCAAATACTGAAGAAGGCGAAGTAATTGCTACAATCGCTATCGGTGTTTCTGCTATTGTTACAACTGTTATTATTGCAGCAGGTGTTATAGTATTCTCGCTTTTTGTAGGTCCCGAAGTTCTTCAGGCTCCTTCAATCAAGCCTGCATTTGACTTTGTTCTTCCTGCGTTGTTCGGTGCTCTTGCAGCAAGTTACTTTGAAAAATATTGGAAGCTTGTTATTGTTGCAGTGCTTGTGGGTGTAATTGTTCTTATTTTCTCACCTTCAATGGGTGTTGGTACTCTTATGTTTATCACAATCGTTGCAACACTTGCAGCAGGCTTCGGTATGTACAAACTCAAATGGATCTGAGGAATTTAAAATGATTAAAATTTCTCC
>JAZQWT010000097.1:0-2598 GCA_045632485.1 Acutalibacteraceae bacterium | reverse complement strand
TGTTCAGTATGTGGTGACGAATATGTAGCAGACTATGTTGATGCACTCGGTCATACAAACCTTCCTGCAGTAAAAGAAAATGAAGTATTACCTGATTGTGTGAACAAGGGTAAATATGATTCAGTAGTTTACTGTGAAGTATGTGATGCAGAAGTATCAAGAGAAGAAGTTATCGATGATGCTCTCGGTCACACAGAAGGCGAAATTGTAGAAGAAAACGAAACAGCACCTGATTGTGTGAATAACGGCTCATACGATAACGTAGTTTACTGCACAGTCTGCGATGCAGAGCTTTCAAGAGAAACAACTACAGCCCCTGCTCTCGGTCACACAGAAGGCGATGCAGTTACAGAAAACAGAGTGGAAGCAGATTGCCTTGTTGACGGTTCATTTGACACAGTAGTTTACTGTACGGTATGCGGTGAAGAATTGTCACGCGAAACAACAGTACTTCATGCAGGTCATAAGCCTGTTAAGACAGAAGCACTTGATGCTACATGTACACTTGACGGTAATATTGAATTCTACACCTGTGCAGTTTGCGAAAAACTTTATGCAGACGAAGCATGTACAGAAGAAATTTTTGAAACAAAAGTTGAGGCATTCGGTCACACACCGTCTGAATGGGTTGTTATCACAGCACCTACAGAAATGACAAAAGGTTCAGAGTATAAATACTGCACAGTCTGCGGTATAGAACTTGAAACAAGAGAAATCAAGCCTCTTGGCGGTGAAATCTGGGGTACAGTAAAATCATTCAACTCAAAAACAGAAGCAGTTACAATAGAGCTTATTAAAGATGACGATACTAAAGAAGTTATTGAAACAGTAACTGTTACAGGAAACGAGGCAGAATACGGATTCAGTGCAGTCCAGCCGGGCCATTACATCATCAGAGTTTCAAAGAAAGACCATGTAACACGTGAGTATGAAATTATAGTTTATGAAGCTCAGAGAGAACTTAACCTGAAGATTCATCTTTTAGGTGATACAAACGGCAACGGAACAGTTGATGTTATAGACGATGCAACAGTCCTCAGACACTTTAAGAAGGTGCAGAGGGTTGAAGATGAATACGCATTTGCCTGCGGTGATATTGACGGCAACGGTATTCTTAACATCCTCGACTACAGTAAGATTTTAAGACATATCAAGAAAGTTGAAATGCTCTGGGTTAAAGAATAAAAAATAAAAATGACGTATCTGATGATACGTCATTTTTTATGCTGGTTTTACGGATTGCAGTTTCCGCAAGGCGTGTATCCGCGTGAGATAAGAGTGTCTCTTGACTCTCTTGATTCCCGTTTGTTTGCTTCACTCATTTTCTTGACAGCTGAACAATCAGGCTTATGGAAATTATCAGACCTTGTATTTAAAATATAAAGTGTATTGTTGTCTGATTCCATTTCTTCACCCTCAAGGGCACTGAAACCTGTTTTATAGTCTATCTTAACACCGGGCTGAACATTGAAACAATAAACATTAAAGCAGATACCGTTGCCATTATCTTCAACAGAATATGCTTCAATCTGCACACCTCGTGCAACAAGTTCATTTCCTTTGAAAACAGGAGTAACTCTGTATAATACATGGTTGCCTGTTTCTTCAATGTAGTCGTCAACCATATTTTCAAACGGTAACATTCCGTCTACATTCATATAACGTGTGCCTGTAATCAGGTTTTTTTCGTTTGCATTTTCGCCTGTTAACTGCCATCCTATCAGGTGGCATCTGTTATAAAGATATTTACCGTCAACAAAGTCATATCTGGCAGTTTTCCAGCCAGACGGCTTAACCTGACCGATTTCACCACGTTCACCTGTGGGCATAATGTCTTTGCCAATCAGCGCGAAAGCAACACCGCATCGCTTAAGGCTGTCAAGGGAAGAATATTGTTCAAAGGAATTTCTCATCTTTTTTTCTGCAGATGTAAAGGAGGGATTGTTGTTATTTATAACAGCATATGCCTTTCCGTTATATTCAGGTATATTGTCGGAAAAAATATCTTTTATTTCTGATGTAATCTGTGTTGCTTTGTCTTTTTCATCAGAATCAATAATCAAATCCGATTCATTTTCAGTTGTTTCTGTAATGTTCTGATATGTTGTTTCGCGTGAGACTTCTGTTTTAGTGTTGGCGTATGAACAGCCCGACATACCGCTTAATAAAATAATTGCAAACAATACCCAGGCAATAACAGTAGTTTTCTTTTTATTCATTCACATAAATCTCCTTGGTTATTTTTTCGTGGGAACTGCCTTTGAATTCCGCAGTTTCTTTAAGCGTGAATCCCGAAGGCATTTCAAAAGTGAAATCAGAGGGATATTTTCTGTTCCATTTATAAATAATGAGAGTGTTTATTCTTGATGAACAGGGGAGGATGCTTTCTTTCTCAACAAAGCAAAAATCATTTTCGTCTGCTGTGTGGAGCATATTTTCATCAACTGTAACATTATATTCTTCAAAAAGGATTCCCGAGTACGGATTAATGAAAATTTTATTTTCACCTGCCGTAGCAACGAAGTCCTTAATCAACTCGCTGTCACGGCTCTGCCTTCTTGAATTAAAAAGCATACCCATATCATCGTCAATACAAAG
>JAZQWT010000096.1:0-9114 GCA_045632485.1 Acutalibacteraceae bacterium | reverse complement strand
AGACGGTGTTACAATTGCTACTAAAGACGGCAAAACTCTTGACATCCCCTGCGACAACGTTATCCTTTCAGTTGGTTACAAACCTGCTCCCGTTGCTGAAAAAGCAAAACACGTTCACATCGTTGGTGACGCTTCAAAAGTCGGCAACCTGAGAACTGTTATCTGGCAGGCTTGGGACGTTGCAATGAAATTTTAAGAGAGTTTTTATAAACCGGCATAACCATATATGCGGAAATATATAAAAACACTTCAGAAACACAGGTTAAATAGTCTTAAAAACATATAAAAAGGCTGATGCATCGAACATCAGCCTTTTTTGCATATATTTGTCATTTTTTCGCCCTCTCGAAGTACCTTTGTACATCTTCGGGGCGAAGAAAATGCCATTCTGCAGATTTCTGAAAACTCTCTTGACTCAAATGACTCTTTCATACCCTATATTTTTTTGATTTACTATTGACATTTATTTTAGGGTGTGTTAAAATACTTGCAATTGAAAATTCAAATGCTATGAAGATATTAAGCACTTTACCGTGTCTTTCAGAGAGTCGGCGGTTGCTGTGAGCCGATAGATAAGTTTATGTGCTGTCTCGTATCTGAGCAGAATTCCCTAACCGTCTTACTGACTGCATAAGGAATTACGGATGCCCCGTTACCATGGCTATGGACTTTAGAAACGAGTCCGATGAGTGGCTGATTTTTCAGCAATCCGGGTGGTACCGCGATAAGTTTATTGTCGTCCCGAGGCTTTCAGAAGCTTCGGGATTTTTATTTTTCTTTTGGAGGTTTTTACAGTGAAAACAGTTAAAATCGCAGACATTACTTTAAGACAGATTATGTCAGACAAAAAAAGCACAATCAGCTTTAAAAATAAAATCGAACTTGCCAAGCTACTTGATAAATTAAGAATTGACATTGTTGAAACAGGTATGGTTGACGGCGGTAAAACTGACGAATTGTTGGTAAGAACAATCGCTCTTACTGTGAAACACAGCATCCTCTCCTGCCCTACAGGCTTAACAACAGAAGATGTTGAAAAGGCTTATGAATGTATCAAGGATGCAAGAAAGCCCAGACTTAATGTGAGAATTCCCGTTTCTCCCGTACAGATGGAATACCTTTGCCACAAGAAGCCTCAGGCAGTTATTGAACTTATTTCAACACTTGTGAAAAAAGCAAAAGAGCTTTGTGCTGATGTTGAATTCACAGCAGTTGACGCTACAAGATGTGAAAAAGAATTTCTCTTTAAAACTATTGAGGCAGCAGTTAATGCAGGTGCAGGTACAGTAACAGTTTGCGACACTGCAGGCACAATGTTTGCTGACGAATTTGCATCATTTATTTCAGAAATTTACGATGCAGTACCTGCTCTCAAAGACATTTCACTTTCAATTGAAGCAAACAACTCAATTTCAATGGCAAGTGCTTGTGCATTTGCAGGCGTTAAGGTTGGTGCAGACCAGATTAAAACAACTGTTAACGGAAACGATTTCCCCTCAGTTGAAAGCATTGTTAACATTCTCAAATCACGCGGTGATTCCTGCGATATTCACACTAACGTTAAAACAACAGAATTCAGACGCGTTCTTTCTATGATTGAAACTGCAATCAGCGACCACAGCACATCATCTTCTCCTTTCGATGCAGTAAGCGAAGATGAGCATTCAGGTATGGCACTTACTGAAGGCGACGATATTGCAACAGTTACTAAGGCTGTAAGAGAATTAGGCTATGACCTTACAGAAAACGATAACGTAAGCGTTTACGAGGCTTTCTGCCGTGTTGCTAAAAAGAAAAAGGCTGTAAGTGCAAAGGAGCTTGACGCTATCGTTGCAACAACTGCTTTGCAGGTTCCGCCCACATATAAGCTTGACAGTTATGTTATCAACAGCGGTAACATCATCACTGCAACTGCTAACATTTTAATGAAGAAAAACGGCAAGGAAATCACAGGTGTAAGTGCAGGTTCAGGTCCTATCGACGCTGCATTTATGGCAATTGAACAGATTGTAGGCTGCCACTATGAGCTTGACGATTTCCAGATTCAGTCTGTTACAGAGGGTAAGGAAGCTATGGGCTCTGCTCTCGTCAAACTCCGTTCAAACGGTAAAGTTTATGCAGGTAAAGGCGTTTCAACAGACATTATCAGCGCATCAATCCGTGCATATGTAAACGCACTCAACAAAATTGTTTACGAGGAGGGTTAATAAATGAAACTTGCTTTCTCTACAAAAAACTGGAAAGGATACTCATGGAGTGATTTCTGTTGTTCTGCTCAGGACATCGGATTCAAGGGAATCGAAATCCACGACATTGAAGATGACATTTTCAATGCTAAAAACGGTCCTCTCCACCCCGACAACACCCCTTCCGTAAGACGTAAACTTAAAAATATGGGACTTGAAATTTCTGCAATTGATTACGTTGGTGATTTCAGCGACTTCGATGTTATTTCAAAATGTATCAATACTGCAAAAATTTTAAGCTCTGACTATATCAGAATGACATACACAGGTACTGACGATAACGAAGCAATCGTTAATCTTCTTAAGCCTGCTGTTGAACTTGCTGAAAAAGAAAATATTATTCTTCTTGTTGAAACAACAGGCATTTTCGCAAGTACAAAGAAGCTCTGCGAGGTACTTAATGAATTTGCCTGTGATAACCTTTGTGTCTGCTGGAATATGCACGACACATTCTTCAAAGCACAGGAAGATGCTGAAACAACTATTAAAAATCTCGGCTCTTATGTAAAGCTGGTTCATGTTGCTGACGCAGTTAAAAATGCTGATGAATCAACAACCTACACTCTTATCGGTGACGGTGAGCTCCCCTTTGAAGAAATGATGAACGCACTTCGTTCAATTAACTATGTAGGTTTCGTTTCTATTGAATGGGCACCTGACAGAATTGAGGAAATCAACGACCTTGAGGTGATTTTCCCTCATTTTGTTAACTTTATGCGTCGTTTCAGAACAAAGAATAACAAGAAAAGTGCTCTCTATCACAATGCAACAGGTACAGGTAAATATATCTGGCCGAAAGAGACACTTATTGAATATACTTTCTCGCAGCTTCTTGACAGAGTTGTTGAAGAATTCCCTGACCAGTATGCATTCAAATACACAACTCTCGACTACACAAGAACATATTCAGAATTCCGCGATGATGTTGACACATTTGCACGTTCACTTATTGCTCTCGGTGTAAAACCCGGTGACAAGGTTGCAGTGTGGGCAACTAATATCCCCCAGTGGTTTATCGCTTTCTGGGCAACAACAAAAATCGGTGCAATTCTCGTTACAGTAAATACTGCTTACAAAATTCACGAAATTGAGTATCTTCTCAAGCAGTCAGATACTCATACACTTATCACTATTGAGTCATGCCTTGATTCAAACTATGCAGAATCAATTGCAGAGCTTTGCCCTGAACTTCAGACAGCAGTTCCCGGTCAGCCTCTCCATTGTAAACGCCTTCCTTTCCTTCGTAACATCATTACGGTAGGTTACAAGCAGAAGGGCTGTCTTACCTGGGATGAAGCAGTAAACTTCTCTGCAAATGTTCCCGTTGAAGAGGTTTACAGAAGAGCAGCAAATGTTGACTGCCACGATGTTGCAAATATGCAGTATACATCAGGTACAACAGGCTTCCCGAAAGGTGTTATGCTTACACACTACAACATCGTAAACAACGGTAAATGCATCGGTGACAGAATGGACCTTTCAACTGCTGACAGAATGATGGTTCAGGTGCCTATGTTCCATTGCTTCGGTATGGTGCTTACAATGACATCAACTATGTCACACGGCGGTACACTCTGTCCTCTCCCCTATTTCTCTGCAAAGAGCTCACTTGCCTGCATCAACCTTGAGAGAATCACCTGCTTCAACGGTGTTCCCACAATGTACATTGCAATGTTCCAGCACGAAGACTTTGCTAAAACTGACTTCTCATATATGAGAGTCGGCATTATGGCAGGTGCAAACTGTCCTGCAGACCTGATGAAAAAAGCTGCAAAAGAAATGAATATGACACAGATTCTCAGCGTTTACGGTCAGACAGAGGCTTCTCCCGGATGTACAATGGGCGAATTCACTGAAAGCCTTGAACACAGAACAGAAACTGTGGGCAGTGCATTCCCCAATGTTGAGTGTAAAATCATCGACCCCGAAACAGGTGAAGATTTGCCTGACGGAGAAAACGGTGAATTTGTTGCACGTGGATATAACATTATGAAAGGCTACTACAAAATGCCTAAAGCCACTGCCTCTGCTATAGATGCCCAGGGTTGGCTTCATACAGGTGACATTGCCTGCAGAAGACCTGACGGATATTATCTTATCACAGGCAGACTTAAAGATATGATTATCCGCGGCGGTGAAAACATTTATCCCAGAGAAATCGAAGAATTCATTTTCACACACGAAGCAGTTGAAGATGTACAGGTTATCGGTGTACCTGATAAACGTTACGGTGAAGAAATTATGGCTTCAATCATTCTCAAGGACGGTTACGAAATGACCATAGATGAAATGAAGGATTATATCCTTTCTCATATGGCAAGACACAAGGTTCCGAGATACATTGAATTCGTTTCATCATTCCCCAAAAATGCTGCAGGTAAAATCCTTAAATATAAAATGCGTGAAGAAGCAATTGAAAAATTAGGACTTCAGAAATAGCAAATTGGCAGGAAATCTAAATAATAGATTTCCTGCCCTTTCAGACAACCGATAAACCCGCATAAGCATATATGCAGGGAAATTATAATAAAATCAATACGTTTTATATTTTAAAAAACAACATATAAAAGTTGGTTGATATATCGAATATCAACCAACTTTTGCATATATTTGCCATTTTTTCACCCTCTCGAAGTACACTCGTACACCTTCGGGGTTCAAAAATGTCATTCTGCAGATTTTTCGGAAGTCTCACATCTTGCCAAAAAAATACTTTTTTGACAAGATGTTGGCAGGAAATCTAAATAATAGATTTCCTGCCATACAATTTTTATACATTATTTTGCTTGACTTAATATTTTAGCAGATGTATAATTTTATCATAATTATTTGAAAGAGGGATAAAAATGGATATTAAAATCGTAAAAACAACTTCTCCCAAAGTTCATCCCGACCCCAATACACTTGGCTTTGGTGAAGTTTTCACAGACCATATGTTTATGATGGATTACAGCAAAAAAGAAGGCTGGCATAACGCTCAGATCGTTCCTTACGGCGACCTCGTTTTAAGCCCTGCTGCTTGCGTTTTCCACTACGGCGCAGAAATCTTTGAAGGTATGAAAGCTTACAGAACTCCCGACGGCGACGTTCAGCTTTTCAGACCTATTGAAAACATCAGAAGACTCAACAACTCTGCTGACAGACTCTGCCTTCCTCAGATTGACGAAAACCTTGCTCTCGAAGTGCTTACAAAATTTGTTGAAGTTGAAAAAGATTGGGTTCCCGCAAAGAAAGGTACTTCTCTCTACTTGAGACCTTTCCTTATTGCAACTGATGCAAAGCTGGGTCTTCACGCTATTGACGAAGCAAAATACATCATCATCGCTTCTCCTGTTGGCAGCTACTATAAAGAAGGCATCAACCCTGTTAAGATTATGATTGAAACAGAAGACGTTCGTGCTGTTCGTGGCGGTACAGGCTATGCAAAATGCGGCGGTAACTATGCTGCAAGTAACAGAGCTGCTGCAAGAGCTGAAGAAAAAGGCTTCTCACAGGTTCTCTGGCTCGACGGTGTTGAAAGAAAATACATCGAAGAAGTTGGCGCTATGAACGTTATGTTCAAAATCGACGGCAAAGTAAAGACTCCCAAGCTCATCGGTTCAGTTCTTCCCGGCATCACAAGAAAATCTTGTATCGAACTTATGAAATCAGAAGGTCAGGATGTTGAAGAAACATTCATCGCAGTTGACGAAGTTATCGATGCTCTCAAAGCAGGCAAGCTTGAAGAAGCATGGGGTTGCGGTACTGCAGCTGTTGTTTCTCCCATCGGTCTTCTCTCATACGAAGGTGTTGACTATGTAATCAACGACGGTAAAATAGGCGAACTTACACAGCACCTCTACGATGAACTCACAGGTATTCAGTGGGGCGAAAAAGAAGATAAATTCGACTGGACACTTAAAGTTTAATCGCATTAAATTAAATAAAATAACAGGCAACCAGTGTAAAATACATTGGTTGCCGTTTTTATTTTTTCAGATTATTTTTAATTACTCCGTGCGGACAGGCTTTTATACAATCACCGCAACGGATACATTCCGTACTGTTGGGTGTTATATTTGTTCTGATATCAAGCTTACATGCTTTACTGCACGCACCGCAGTTCGTACACTTTGTTTCATCAATTTTATATCTGTACAATGAAACAGGATTAAACAAGCCGTAAATTGCACCTAAAGGGCAAAGATAACGGCAGAACGGACGATAAACAAGAATTGAGAGAAAAATTATTACTGCAAGAATCAGAACCTTCCACGTGTAGAGCCATCCCACTGCACTCCTGATTCCATCATTTAAAACTGCAAGAGGTATGCCTGCACCAAGTGTGCCTGACGGACAGATATATTCGCAGAACCACGGTTTTCCCTGACCGAATATATCAACGGCAAAAAGCGGAAGCAATATTACAAAAACTGCAAGAATTACATATTTCAGCAGCTTTAAGAATTTATCACCGGGAAGTTTTTTCAATTTCCTGAAAAAGGGTATTTTGTACAATAAATCCTGAACAAGTCCGAAAGGACAAAGCCAACCGCAGATAAATCTCCCGAAAACCGCACCCACAATCATCAGAAAACCCAGAACATAAAATGCAAATTTATATTTTCTGTCACCAAGCGTTGCCTGCAATGAGCCTATAGGGCAAGCACCTAACGCACCGGGGCAGGAATAACAATTAAGTCCCGGTACACAGACTGATTTTGTTTTTCCGCGGAATATTTCGCCTTTTGCAAAGCCCTGCACATATCCGTTTGAAAGTGCAGTAAACACAAGCTGAACAACAAGGCGTAATCGCTTTTTCAATTTTTTAAAAAACTCAGCCAATTCCTATACACTCCAGACAAATGTTAACTGCTTTTCGCAAAACCACTTCAACTTCATCGCGGTGTATGCCGACAGCAACAAACAGAATTCCTGCCGCAATAATCGCTAAAGCTATAATGTTTCTTGTTTTCTCTTTCATTTAACCTGCTCCAGACGGTCTTCAATTATTTCAATCCACGCTTCTTTTGTCTTTGCACCGATAATGCTTTCCCCTATCTGACAACCATTTTCATCAACAAAAATTGTTTCGGGAATTGAAGTTACCTGATAAAGCTTTGCGTTATTGAGAGAGTCAGACGGCACGATATGAAGATAATCTGCACCTGTCTGTGCGATTATATCTTTGGCAAGAGCAACCTGACTTCCTGAAAGTCCGCCTGTATAATAATCAACAACATCAAGGGCAATGCCGATTATCTGAAAATCTTTATCGGCATATTCCTTGCTTATTTCGCC
The DNA here is from genome assembly GCA_045632485.1 of Acutalibacteraceae bacterium. Classification (GTDB taxonomy): domain Bacteria; phylum Bacillota; class Clostridia; order Oscillospirales; family Acutalibacteraceae; genus SIG575. The sequence continues at coordinate 1,588 of JAZQWT010000096.1, read as the reverse complement.
AAGGTGGGGCATTTCATTTATACAAGGACCGCAGTACGTTGCCCAGATATTTACCATAGTAAGTTTTTTACCTTTAAAAACAGAAGCATCAACTGAATTTCCGTCTATGTCTGTTGTAGTAAAGCTGCTTAACACTCCGTTTGCCGTATTTACATCTTCAGGTTTATCCTGCGTGTTTGTCCCGCAGCCTGAAAAAGCAAAAATCAGAATCATAACTATTGAAATAAACGAAATAATTTTCTTCATAAAAAAACACCTCATATACTGTTTATTCAATTATATATTTACAAATTGAATCTGTCAATCAAAATAATTTTACAAACTTATCTTTTCGTGATATAATAAAAACAAGAAATTCAAGGGGGTTGAATTTTATGAATAAGCAGATGCTTTACACAATGAGATGGACAATGGGTATTATATTCCTTGCAATGATTTTCTGGAGCAGATTGAGTATTGCTTCAATTTTCTTTCTTGTTGCAGGTTTATTTGTAATGCCGTTCAGACCGTTAAGACGTTTTCTGAGAAGAAAACTGGGACTCAGAAGCAGAAAAATAATAATTATTTCACTTGTTATTTTTCTTATAGGTTCAGTTTTTCTGTTATCAGATAAATTCCCCCGCACTGAAGAAAGTACTGTCAGTGAAACAACAACCGTTTCACAGGAAGAAACAGAAATAAATAACTTTTCCGAAACAGTTTCGTATTCAGATGATGACGTAAATAAAATTCATAAAAACTACAATGTAGGTGCTGACAAAGATTTTGCTACTATAAACGAGGCATTGAACAAATGGGCACAAGACGGTTTCCCTGAAGCTGATATACACATTTCCAACGGCAACTACAATGAAAAGATTTTTGTTGATTACGGAAAAACAATTAATTTCATCGGTGAATCAAGAGACGGTGTAATAATTAAAACAACAACAGGCAATTACGATGATACTCCCATATATATTAAGCACGGAAATGTTGAAATAAGAAACTTAACTGTTATTGCAGACCATTCAGGTAATCCCGCCTTTTCTTACCGCGGAACAAAATCTCCCGAAAGAGCCAACGCTATCCGCGTTGACGGCGGTAACAACGAAAATAAAGAATGCAAGGTTCTCATTAAAAACGTAACTGCAATTTCTTATCAGGCTCCTGCTTTCGGATTGGGACTGATTCCCGACTCCACAATCCGCCTTGAAAACTGCAAAAGTGTATCATACACCGATAAGGCTCATAACGGCAAAAGTGTAGCCGATATGCTTGAACGCGGTTCTGTTTACTGCACAAAATCAAGCCCTGCTATTTATCCCGAAAGAGGAAGCGAAAAATTAGAACTGGTTAACGTTGAAATGTTTTCAAAGAATTCTGAAAACTCACTGTATATTGTAAATAATGCAGAAAACGAGAAATTCAATCTTACTGCCGTAAACAACGCCCTTACAAGTAACGCTACAAAAAACAATAAAGGTAATTTCGTGTACGTTTCCCGGACAGACAGTGAACTGCTTTTGCACAGCACATCACGTGATAATTCAGAAAAAGAACTGAACTATTCTGAAAACTGAACAATGATATACCGCTTACTGACAAA
>JAZQWT010000095.1:0-15110 GCA_045632485.1 Acutalibacteraceae bacterium | reverse complement strand
CTTGCATGTGTTAGGCACGCCGCCAGCGTTCGTCCTGAGCCAGGATCAAACTCTCTAAAAATTGTATTTAATCGCCTTAGCGATAAAAATCATTTCTAGAGCTTAATCGCTCATTTACGATACTAGCTATCGTTATCTTTTCCTTGTTTCGTTTCCGAAATCTGGATTTGGTTCGTACTTTTAGTACTCAAATTCTTATCAAGGTTCCTTTTCTTTCGTTGTTTAATTTTCAAGGTTCGTAGCACTGTTCCGTCGCGGAACTCTGTTATAATACCACAACGTTTTTTAAATGTCAAGCATTTTTTAAAATTTTTTTTGATTTTTTTAAATAAATTTATAGCCATATGCGAAAAGCCTTGATTCTATTGGGTTTATCACATATAAACTTTTTTCAGAAAAATATTAAAAACGGCGGATTTTTTATTTATCCGCCGTTCTGATGTCATTTCACCTGTTCAGTTTCTTCTTCAACTATGGGTTTTACTATTTTGCGTATCTCTGTCCGGTCGTAAAGCTTTCTGAAACGCACATTAACCTGATAATTCTTATCACAGTCTTCACAGCGATACTGTGCACGGAAATACTGATTTGAATACTTCCACTTTGTGAGAGCTTCTGCAGGTTTACCGCATTCCTCGCATATGCAATTGAGATAAGATTTGTCTACAAGAGGATTTTTCATTGAGCTGATAACCTTATTCTTGAATACAATTCTTGAATAAAACTCATCATTACAATCTTTTATATACTCATTGATAATTTTATCTTCTCTGATTGCATTAAAACACTTTGCAGTAATTTTACTGTCGTCAAGTGCTCTGTGGAGAGAATAACCGTCATCGCTGATACCTACCATTTCGGCAGCACTTGAGAGACCTATCTGCTGTGACTTTGATGTGCATTTAATACGCTGGAAGTATCTCTGTAAATCCATATACTTATCAAGAAACGGAATTCTGTCACCACAACCGAAATATTTACAGTTATCTATAAGAACTCTCACATCTCCGTCGCCCCATGTCATAATAACCGTTTCTTCTTTACCAATCCATTTTTTGAATTCAGATACTGCTTTTGTAAAAAGTATACCTGTTTTTATCTCATCGTTTGTAATATGAGTAATTTCTTTTGTATTGGCACGGAGTTTTTTGCCTACCTGTGTATTGATAAGACAAGTGAATTCGTCATAGATGTTACCCTCTGAGTCAACCTTCACGGCACCGAATTCTATTATTTCATTGAAAAAGCCTTTGATTTTTTTACCGTAGACATTGTTCCATTCCAAATCGAGGGCAATAAACTGCATTTTTATCTTCCTAACTGAATTAATAATCTAACATTGCATACAACGCATCGGAGAAAGTTTTATTCGCCATAGCAAACGAATAATTAATCATAAGCACTTCGCCGATACCTTGTTCTTCTACAAATTGAGGCAGGTTAAATTCCGTCTGTCTGGGGTCAACAACATACACCTCTTCATAGTTATCACAGATAAACGGTACGAAAGCGTTACCGTATGACTCTTTTATAACGAGAATTTTTTTGCCGTTTTTATTACTTGTTACAATTTTTTCAAGGGGCTGGTCGCCACCGATAAAAGCAAGGTACTTATTAGTTGAATTTATACGACGCGAAACAACATAGAGAGGATATCCGTTTTCCATCTTGTCGTCAGCATAAATCATACCGTCTGTTTCAACGGTGGGTCTGAAGAATTCGACATAATCCGGATTCTCTTTGAGTGTTTCACTGTTACTTGCTTTATACAGACTGCCGACAAAGCCTTCTATCTTACCTGTTTCACGGTCTTCCAGTTTAACGGGCGTCTGTTCTGTAACATCACAGAATTCAAGATAAGCCTGATATGCACCGCGTGCTGTCCAGTGATGGTCTGTTCTGAAATAGATATATTCATCTGCAGTATCAGCAAGGCGCTTATAAACGTCAATAGTAACAACTGATGAATCCATCTTTTTATATGCCTGCTGAATTGCTTTCTTCTGGGAATAATTACCGTTTGTAAACGCTCTTGTTCCGTAGAATTCAATAGCAGTAGGCACGACCATAGAATAAAACTTCACGCCGTCAGGCATTGCCTTTGCCGTAGCACTTACAAGTTTTGCATAAGAAGAAGCCATAGACTCAGACCCGCTGAAAACTTCCATACCTCTGTCTTTGCTGACAAGAATTGAGCCTTTAAAGGATGCATCCTTATCATCAGCATGGAAATCTTTTTCGGTTTCTTTTTCGGGCTTGTTGTTTTTATCATTTTTATCGATTCCTACGTCAACACCTTCGCCTACGAAATCGGAATCGTGTTTTTCATAATTAATGATAACATTATCTTCTTTACCTGAAAATTGGGTAAGCGCAGAAGATATTTTACCGTTCAACGACATAAACATTTCCCTGAGCGGAAATGTGTCTGCATAATAATTTTCAAAATCCTGTGTATACGTTCCTGCCATAAGAGCGGAAACAGAAAACTCCGGTTTTTCTGCAAGCTTTCTGTTTTCTGTTTCAGATACCGTAGGGTCAACATCCGCAAAGCTGACAATGCCAAAGAATACCAGAACGGTAAAAAAGAAAACTATTGACAATAACGCAAATATTTTTGAATAAATTCTTGTTTCTCTGTTCATTTCCCTTACCTCCCTTAAAACCTAAAATACAGGAACGGGTTGTAAGTTGAACCCACAAGACATGCCATACATCCCACAAGCACAACTGCCTGGAACACAAAAGTGAAAACGCCGTTCAGAATTGCACCATTGGGTGAATTTTTAAGACGTGATGTGAATTTGTTTGCAACAAACGAACACAAAGGTGTTACTGCAATTGCACAAATTGCAAGAAGGAATACATTGTTTGTAATCGTTGTTATATCTGTTGCGGCATAGCCCGACACAGATGTAATGCCAAACATCGCGCCAAGCATTTTGACTATTGACGGAATATCCTCGAAATAGAAGAAAACCCAACCGATAATAACGATAAACAATGAATAAATCAGACGGATAATTTTCGGAATCTTGTCCATAATTTTACTGAGAACATATTTTTCAAAGGCAAGCATTACGAAATAGTAAAGCCCCCAGAGAACAAAGTTCCAGCTTGCACCGTGCCAGAAGCCTGTAAGAAGCCATACAACAAACATATTTCTCAGTTGATGATGTCTGTTACCACCGAGAGGAATATATACATAATCTCTGAAGAAGCCTGAAAGACTCATGTGCCACCTTCTCCAGAATTCCGTAATAGAAAGGGAGATATAGGGGTAGTTGAAGTTTTCACGGAACTTGAATCCCAACATTCTTCCTATGCCTATCGCCATATCGGAATAACCTGAGAAGTCAAAATAAATCTGGAAGAAATAAGCAATAATGCCTGTCCATGCTCCGAGCACAGAAAGCTCTGATAAATCACCGGCAAGATAGTTTTCTGCAAGAAGTCCTGCAAAGTTAGCAAAAACAGCTTTTTTTGTAAGACCTACAAGAAACTTTGTGATACCGTCAGAAAAATCGTTAAGTGTAACGCTTCTGTCAGCAAGTTCTTTTGCAACATCAACATATCTTACAATAGGGCCGGCTATAAGCTGCGGAAACATACTTACATACAAAAGAAGATTGAAATAATTCTTCTGATAATCCACATCTTTTCTGTAAACATCAATAACATAACTCAAGGCCTGGAAAGTATAGAAAGATATGCCTATAGGCAGAACAAGATTGGTCTGAGGTATATTCAGAAACGGAATAAGATTCAGATTCTCAGTAAAGAAGTTAAGATATTTAAATACGACCAAAAAGCCGAGCGTTACTACAATCGAGAAAATCAAAACGAATTTTCTTACACCGTTCTTCTTTGATTTCCCGATGACAACACCGGCTAAATAATCTATAAAGGTAGTGACAAGCATTACCACTATCCATTTCGGTTCTCCCCATGCATAAAACAGAAGCGAGGCAATGAGAAGAATAATATTTTTCAGTTTAAGTCCCGGACTTACGTGATAAAGAATCAGAACAGCCGGAAAAAATATACATAAAAAAACAAGACTTGAAAATACCATTGTTTTCCCTTTCAGTAATCAAATAAAAATCCACATACAATATAAAGTATATCACTAAAAGAGAAAAAATCAAGGGTATTTATAACAAAAGTATTTAAGAAAGATAGTTTACTTCTTTTTTTATTTTTTCAAGAATTCTTTTTTCCAGTCTTGAAATATAGCTCTGAGAAATCCCAAGGATGTCAGCCACTTCCTTCTGAGTATGCTCACGGCTGATTCCGATGCCGAAACGCATTTTCATTATCTGCCTTTCCCTCTCCGGCAAACGTTCAACAAGAGACAGAACAAGCCTTCGTTCATCTTCTTTTTCAATGGGCATACCTACTACATCCGCATCACTGCCCAACACATCTGAAAGCAACAATTCGTTTCCGTCCCAATCCACATTCAGCGGTTCATCAATTGACACTTCTGTTTTTAATACATTGGTTTTTCGCAGATACATTAAAATTTCATTTTCTATACACCGTGAGGCATAGGTTGCAAGTTTGATGTTCCTTGTGGGGCAAAAAGTATTGACCGCTTTTATTAAACCTATTGTTCCTATAGAAATCAGGTCTTCTGTAGGAACTCCCGAATTTTCAAACTTCTTCGCAATATACACCACAAGTCGCAGATTGTGAACGATAAGAGGCTCTCTGGCACTTTCGTCACCCGCTTCAATTCTGTTCATTATGCTTTTTTCCTCTTCTTTTGTAAGAGGCGGCGGCAATGTCTCCGGGCCGTTGATATAATGAATTTCCTGCGGCATAAATTTATATTCAATTTTTTCTGCAAACAAAATAAGTTTCTGTTTTATTATTGAAAATATTTTCATCATTATGTACCATTCTTTCAAAATAAATTTGGGTTAAGAAGCATATCAAAGCTTTCATTAATATATTTTTTACGGCTCATTACGCCAACAAAAACCTTGTCTGTTTCGTATGAATTATCAACAATCAGTCTGTCGGGCTGAAAAGCAGGCAGAAGACCTGTATCACCTACCGTAAGAAAAGAAACAACACGCAGTTTCTTCTTCCATTTTTCATCAGTAACTTCTCCCAGAGCATTCACATCACCTCTGAAAAAATCTTCCGCATCTTCAGGAATAACTTTTCTGAGAAAATCATATGTACAAATCACGACGGGATAACCTGAAAAACTTTCAGACAATGTGTTACCTGTATCGAGCATTGCTTTTCCTTCAAGAGTCTGACCTGACATTTCAAGCTTCACATTACTGATTGTTTTCTGCGGTTTATTTTTATTCAGAAGTTTTATAACCGCTTTAGATACAAAGTAGCACACAGCAGTGGATGCAATCAGCAACGGCATACTTATCTGAAAATACACCGCAGAATTATTGATAAGCATTCCATCAGGTCTGAAGATTATCCACATTCCTATCATAAGACCCGCAAAGGTAAAAGTCATCAGCACAAACACAGCAAAAAGTTTCAGAAAACGTCTGTATGATTTAAAACCAAAAGCTACAAGCACCATCGCGGCTCCTGCAATAATTCTTGAAACAAAGTTAAGCATTGTGCCCATTTCCGGCAAAAAAACAACAAGAGAATAAAGTCCTCCCAGTAAAGCTCCCACAAAAAGCCTGAGCCGTTTCGTATATTCTTTAAGTGCAAAAGATGCAGAAAGCAACAAGAAGTAACTGATAAACAGATTCAGCACAATAAGCACATCAACATAAACTATCTCCTGCAAAATATCCCCTCCACGCAGAAACCCTGAGCACGTAAACATTATATCCCATACGGTGATAAAAACCTGTCACATTATGGCAGTGAGAAAACTGATTTTATGCTGTCGGCAGCGGTTCACAATTATAGTGACAAGAAAATAAATTTATGATATAATACGAATATGAAATTAAGTTTCTTCAGGCTGACAAGTCAGCTTATTATTAAAAGGTTGTGATAGCTTGATTAAAATTATGTTTGTCTGCCATGGCAGTATACTAACACAAAGCCAGAATCCTTGATTTATCAGGCTTCACAGCACTTCAAAAATTCAATTTACACCAAATTTACACCAAACGACACAAATCTGGCTCTGATATGACGACTTTACACTACTCTGAAACCGTTTTCAGGTTGACAAACATATGACGAAAATACAAAAGATTGTTGTTTCTTGTTGGTGTTTCAAGGTGTAAAAAATACCGGATGTTTTTGAAACATCCGGCTGACATTGTTGAATTGATTTACTTTTCTGGATTTATTATTTTAACTTTTTCAAGAAGCTCCGTTCTGTTTGAAACCTCCAATTTTTTGTATATGTTTGACGTGTGTTTCTTGATTGTACTTTCTGTAACAAAAAGTTTTTCTGCAATTTCTTTTCTTTTTACATTGTCAAGAAGATATTGAAGGACCTCTTTTTCACGTTCTGAAAGGTCTTTAAGTATGTCATCTGTAATATTAGTGGTGTCTGCTTTTTCTGTTATTACAGGTATGACCGTGTTGTTCTGTTCTTTTATTTTTTCATAATCCTGCAATATTCCGTAAAGCAGAAGAATAAGTCCCTCTGTTATGATATATGAAATTGCAAGGAATTCAAAATCTGAAGAAATTTTGTTTTCAACAAGCCATATTGTGATGTTCCCGATTACCACAAAAGTAAGGAAAACGGAGTGCTTGAATGATGATGCTGCTTTTTTTATCATTGTGTAAATAATGATTCCTACCATTGCACCGAAATAGGCAAACAGATAGAATTTATATGAAATATGAAGCGGACCATATGTTTTGATAAGACTTCCTACACCATTCGTGATTTCAAAAGATACATCTTTGTAATAGATGGGGAGTATGTTTCCGCTACATGTAATGAACAACATTGCTGTGTTGATTGCAATAAGAATCCGTGTCAGAAATTTCGGATATATGAATTTCAGAAGATTCATAATCATCATCAGCAGAAAGAATGGGAGAAAAACATTTCCTGCGTATGCAATTCTGTTTGCCCATAAAGCCATATCAAGATTTTTTGATGTTGAAAGGAGAAAATATCCCAGATTACATAACGCAACTGAACAAAAAAGCATCATCAGATATCTGTCGCGCTTTTTGTCAATGAAAAAATATACGACAAGCATTATTGCTGATACAGCAAATGTACCCGCATACAGCGAAATCATCTTACTCCTCCTTCCTGTTTCCTGTGTAAACAATATACCATATTTTATTATCAGTTGTCAATTTATTAAAACGTGAATTTTGTGTATAACTGACAATTCATGAAGTCAGTTTTTGACATGGTAGCCCTAAAAGTAGCCTTTGGTAGCCCTTCTTTTTCGAAAGTAGCCTATAAGGCTACTTTTTTGTTTGCGGATATTGAGATAAAATTAAACTGTTAAATAAGGGTTATGCTGACCTTTTTGTCAGAGTGGCGTTTTTACAAAAATCATTTTAAAACAGAAATTTTTTGAAAAGATTGCACTAAAGTACATTGTGAAATCTTTTACATAGGGGTAAAATAAAATTGTAGCATTGTGAAGTTTTGTTGCGATTTCAGAAAAAGTGGTGATGATATGAAACGAAGGCCAAAGGTAAACGGCGGATTTTTTTCGGCACTTTTAATAAATCTCCTATTCAACCTTGAATGGACAATTCCTGCATGGCTTTTGCTTGGTGCGCGCTATTTTTTCAGGATATCAATTTTCTGGTTTGTTGGTGCGCTGATATTGTGGGTTCTCGGTGTGTCGGTTAAAACTATTGTCTTTTCATATCTTGTGAGAAACGGAAATATTCCTGACCCGCCGAAAGAAAACAAAAACCCCTATTCATCAACATACAAACCCGGCAAGAAAGAAGAAAACAAAGATGAAAATATTTAAAAATCTTGTTTCGGTCCTGGTGGTTTTATGTGTTTTACTGTTGTTATTTTCTTGCGGTAAAATAGAAAATAATGGTGAAACTACATTGCCTGATACAACAGTAAAGGAAACTGTTTCTGCAACTGAAAAAGAAAAAAGAATCCCCACAGTAGAAGAAGTGGCTGAGAATTGAGAGATGCTTCCCGATAATGCGAAGTATGAAACACCCCCGTTCTTTGCATATTTTGATGAAGGATACACAAAGGAATATAAATATCCCGGCGACGGTGTGGACTATACAATTTATGCGACAACATCCGTAGGATGAAAAATAAAGCAAAAAATTTAATAATATAAATTTCTGAAAGGAGAAATTTTTATGGGACTTATTAAAGCTGGATTAGGAGCACTGGGCGGAGTTCTCGCTGACCAGTGGAAAGAGTTTTTCTACTGCGAAGCAATTGAAAACGATGTGCTTATGGTCAAAGGACAGAAGCGTGTAGGCGGACGTTCTTCAAACACAAAAGGCAGTGACAACATTATCTCCAATGGTTCAGGTATTGCTGTTGCTGACGGTCAGTGTATGATTATCGTTGAGCAGGGCAAGGTTGTTGAAGTTTGTGCAGAGCCCGGTGAATTTACATACGATTCATCAACAGAGCCAAGTATTTTCTCCGGCAGTCTCGGTGATTCAATCAAAGAAACATTTAAACAGGTAGGTAAGAGATTTACTTTTGGCGGAGATACAGGTAAAGACCAGAGAGTTTACTATTTCAATACAAAGGAAATTATGGGCAACAAATACGGTACAATCAATCCTGTACCTTTCAGAGTTGTTGACCAGAACATCGGTCTTGATATTGATATTGCAATCCGTTGTAATGGTGAATATTCATACAAAATCGTTGACCCCCTCAAATTCTACACAAATGTATGCGGTAATGTAAGTGATGAATATCCGAGAGAAGAAATTGATTCTCAGCTGAAATCTGAACTTATGACAGCTCTTCAGCCTGCATTTGCGAAAATTTCTGCAATGGGAATACGTTACAGTGCACTTCCCGGCCATACAATTGAGCTTGCCGATGCACTCAACGAGGTTCTGTCACAGAAATGGACTGAATTACGCGGTATCAAGGTCTGGTCGTTCGGTGTGAATTCTGTAACAGCACCTAAAGAAGACGAAGATATGATCAAAGAGCTGCAGAGAAATGCCGTTTTCCGCAATCCTACAATGGCAGGTGCACATCTTGTAGGTGCTCAGGCACAGGCAATGCAGGATGCGGCAAACAACTCAGCCGGTGCTATGACGGGCTTTATGGGAATGGGTTTTGCTCAGCAGTCAGGCGGTATGAATGCTCAGAATCTTTTCGCAATGGGTCAACAGCAACAGGCTCAGCAGCCGGCTCCACAGACAACACCTCCTGCAGACGGCTGGAAATGTTCTTGCGGAAATACAGTAACAGGAAACTTCTGTCCAAACTGCGGTGCAAAGAAACCTGAACCCAAACCTGCTGAAGGTGGCTGGAAATGCTCTTGCGGTGCAACAGCAACCGGAAAATTCTGTCCTGAATGCGGTTCACCCAAACCTGCAGAGGCTGAGGGCTGGACATGTAACTGCGGTGCAGTGAACAAAGGTAAATTCTGTCAGAATTGCGGCTCACAAAAACCTGCAGGTGCACCTCTTTATCAGTGCGACAAGTGCGGCTGGAAACCCGAAGACCCCCACAATCCGCCGAAATTCTGCCCTGAATGCGGTGACATATTCGACGAAAGCGATGCAAAATAATTAAAAATATAAAATAAAAATATAAAAAATAAATTTTAAAGGAGATTATTATTATGGGACTTTTTGATAAGAAATTTTGTGACATCTGCGGAGATAAAATAGGACTTTTAGGCAACAGAAAACTTGAAGACGGTAACATGTGCAAAGACTGCGCAAAGAAACTTTCACCCTTCTTCAGCGACAGAAGAAGCTCAACAATTGAAGAAATCAAACAGCAGCTTGCTTACAGAGAACAGAACAAACAGGTTCTCGCTTCTTTCAGACCCACTATGACATTTGGTGACAGTAAGAAAATTTATGTTGATACAGTTAACGGTAATTTCGTTGTTTCAGTTTACAGCCCTAATAACTGGGATGATGAAAACCCTGATGTTATGCCCCTTTCAAGCATTACAAGCTGTAATCTTAAGATTGACGAAGACAGAGATGAAATCTACACTCAGGGCAAGGACGGTCAAAGAGTAAGCTACAATCCTCCCAGATATAAATTCAGCTATGATTTCATTCTTGAATTCAATGTAAACAATCCTTATTTTGATGATTTCAAGGTTAAGCTTAATACCTTCAGCGTTGACGGCATGGGTACTATGGAATACAACAAATATCAGCAGATGGCTATGGAGATTATCAACACTCTCACTCCCGGCAGAGGCGTAATGCCCAATATGGGTATGAATCAGGGCTACGGTCAGCCTATGAATCAGAGTTACGCACCTGCAAACGGCTTTAATCAGCAGCCCATGAATCAGGGCTACGGTCAGCCCATGAACAATGGTTATGCTCAGCAGCCTATGAACAATGGCTATAATCAGCCGATGAATAACGGTATGCCTATGAATCAGGGCTATACTCCTGCTAACGGTTATAATCAGCCGATGAACAACGGTTACAATCAGCAACCCATGAATAACGGATATGCTCAGCAAACTATGAATAATGGTTATGCTCAGCAGCCTATGAATAATGGCTATAATCAGCAACCCATGAACAACGGCTACAATCAGCCTGCACAGCCTCAACCTCAGGCTCAGGGTCTTGAATGTCCTTACTGTGGTGCTCCATACACAGGCGGTGCTTTCTGTACAGAATGCGGTGCAAAGATGCCCGGCTGATGAAGAAAATGAAAGCACTGATAATCGGACTTCTGATTGGTGTTCTGCTCACAGGAATCATAGCAGGTGTATGGTATTATAAAACAAAGTTTTATGTACCTGATAAAGACGGTATGGTGCGTGAAATTTCTGATACTGTTACAAGATGTACATATTCATCAGGTGGCGGGATGGAAGGCTCTTATGAAAGTCTTGAAATCAGCATAAGAGAAAACGGTGAGGTATGGCTTGAATATTCAAGCCTGCCTTACATCGGTGCAGAGGAAGAAACTGTAAGTCACACAGTGCCTGCCGAAGCTATTGAAGAAATAAGGTCTCTGTGCAAAAAAACAGGTGTGCTTGACTGGGGAGAGCTTCCCGATGAAGAGCTGCTTCTCCTCGATGCACCTACAACCTCGGTTTCTTTTACATACGGTGACGGGGAATACTATTCAGTCAGTTCAAACGATAAATTGCCGAAGAAAGGCGCAGGCTTTTTCTCGGAGGTCTACAGCATATTATTCAAATACAAATAAACAAGGAGATGATGACTTTGTCAGCAATTCTTGAACAGAAGTGTCCTAATTGCGGCGGTGCAGTTGAGTTTGATGCAAACTCACAGCGCCTTAAATGTCCCTATTGCGACACGGAATTTGATGTTGCAGCAATGCAGCAGGCAGAAGAATTTAAATCAAACTCTGTGCAGGATATAAACTGGAATTCACAAAATTCGCAATGGGAAGCAGGAGAAACAGACGGAATGAATGTCTATGTCTGTAATTCCTGCGCAGGTGAAATAGTTGCAGATGCAACAACAGGTGCTACAACCTGTCCCTATTGCGGAAATCAGGTTGTTATGAAGGGACAGTTCTCAGGTGAACTGAAGCCTGACCTTGTAATTCCCTTCAAACTTGATAAAAAGACAGCAAAAGAAGCGCTGAAAAAACATTTCAAAGGTAAAAAATTTGTTCCGAAAGCATTCCTCAGTGAAAATAAGCTTGATGAAATCAAGGGAGTTTATGTTCCTCACTGGCTTTTCAGCTGTGATGCAGTGGTAGAGGCATCTTATCAGGCAGAAAAATACAGACACTGGTCTGACAGTGAAAATAATTATACAGAAACATCTGCTTTCAGCATTTACAGAAGCGGTAGTCTTGGCTTTGACAATGTTCCTGTTGACGGTTCAACAAAAATGCCCGATGACCTTATGGAATCTGTTGAACCCTTTGATCTTAAGGATGCGGTGCCCTTTAGCCCCGCATATCTTGCAGGATATCTTGCCGATAAATACGATGTAGGCGTTGATACAAGTATGCCAAGAGCAAATGAGAGAATCAGACAGAGTGCCTTTGATGCATTCGAGGACACAGTGGAAGGCTACAATTCAGTTACTCCCATTGCAGCAAATATGAATGTTGCAAACGGATTCTATAAGTATGCACTTTATCCCGTATGGATTCTCAACGTAAAATGGAAAGGCGAAATACACACCTTTGCAATGAACGGTCAGACAGGCAAGCTTGTGGGCAATATCCCCACAGAAGAGAAGAAGGCAAAGCTTATCGGTGGTCTTGGCGGTGCGGTACTCGGTGCAATAATCTATATTATCGCCGCAATCATTTCATCGCTTTAAGGAGGTGCAGAAAAATGACTAAAAAGCTTTTTGCAATTCTTGTTGCATTTGTAATTTGCCTTTCGATGGTAATTTCTGCATCAGCTTATACGGATACATACGTTTATGACCCTGATAATCATCTTACTTCTTCAGAAATTTCTGAAATCAATAACTATGCCTCATATATTGAAAGCTATACAGGTGTTACTATTATGTTTTCCATTACAGGTCAGGAGAATGTGAGTAACGATGAGTTTGCTTATATGACATACGACACAAATACTGATAACGATATGGGTATCTGCGTTGTACATAATACAACAGATGAAATGTATTATTGGTATGTTACAGATGAAGCTCAGGCCCTTTTCCCTGATGCAGTTGTCAAGGATATGCTCACCTCATATGACAGCAGTGAGTCATATTTTGACGGTATTTATGCATATTTCGAAACAGCAGAAATCTATGTTGAGGATGTAAATGCACCTGATACTGACAATTCACCTACTGAAGTAGTTACGGAGAAAAACGAAACTGTGACCGAAGAAGAAACAACAAAATTCGTACCTTTGGACAGAAAGCTCCCTCTCGTTGTTGATAATGCAGATATTATCCCTGATGATGCCGAAAAGTCACTTCTTGAAAGATGCGATATGTTTGCAGATGAATATAAAATGGAAGTTGCTATCGTAACCGTAAATGATTTCGAAGGCAAAACAAGCGAAGTTTACGCTGATGATTTCTATGATTACAACGGCTACGGTTGGGGCGAAAACGACGACGGTGTGCTTGTTGTCTATAAACCCGGTGCAGAGGGTGAAAGAGAAATCTGGATAACAACTCACGGCAGAGGCTCAGAGGTTTTCTTTGAGGGAATCAGAGAAGGTATGATTACTGATATGATACCCTACCTCGCAGCAGAAGATTACGAAGGCGCTTTCACAATCTATCTTGACAGAGCAGAAACTCAGCTCAAGCCGGGTATTTCTGTAATCTGGCTTTTCATACTTATGCTTGCAGGTGCAGTTATCGGCCTTATCATCGCCGGCTCAATGACTGCAAAAAACAAGACAGTTGTTTCTCAGAAAAATGCAAAGGTTTACACCCGTCAGGGCAGTATGAATATTACAGGCAGAAGTGATGCCTTCCTTTACAGCACAGTAAAAGCAACGCCCAAAGCACAGGAGAAATCTGTTGACTCTTCAACTCATACAAGCTCATCAGGCAGAACCCACAACGGCTCAGGCGCAAAATTCTGATGGAGGGAAATTAAAATGTCACTTTTTGATATGTTTAAAAGTAAAGCAGAAAACGCAGTAAAGAAAACTGTGAATTCTGCAATAAACGAAGGTATTAACAAGGTATCTTCAGGTATGGGCAATATGGGAAACAAGAAAGAAACAATTGTTTTTTCGTCATTACCCACATCTCTTGAAGAATTCAAGGCATTGCCTCAGGCAGGAATATCAACTCCCTTTGAAACTGCAGCTTTGACTGTTCTTGCATTCTGCTATTATCCGCAGAATAAGGACCTCAGTCTGCAGATGGTTGATTTTCTCCGTGGTCCGAGACCCTTAAGCGGAGCTGAAAAATCCTTTATTGCAGACAGATTCCGTGACAGTGACTATGTTCCCCGTTCATATTTTGAAGGCTCAACACCACAGAATGACTACACTCCGTCAGAGCCGTACACAGTTGTTGTCAGCGAAAATCCTTATTCTTATCAGAATGAGAATTATGCAACGCTCTACATCACATCAGGCGGTGCAGACAGTCCCCGAAGTGTGCAGATGCGCAAAGCAAAGGACGGAAAATGGTATCTCTGGGAGCAGTTTATTCTTGTAGGTATCCGTCAGCCTGACAGTGCTGACCCTTGGGCATAAGAAATAATAAAAGTAAACACAGCCGATTGAAAACAATCGGCTGGTTTGTGATTTTAAGGGAGATGAAATGAATGACTAAGCCTAACACAGCAATTCAGTTTAACGGGCATTTTTATGCCAATTTAACTCAAGGCGAAACCAAGTTGTTTTCAGAAATCAAATTCACAGCAAGCCTTGATTATGTGATTGCAGATGTTGATAAATTCAACACTATGCTCGGTGGTCAGTTGCCTGTTGACCTGATGAAACAGAATGTGTCCTTTGCTACCGAAAAGACTTTTACGAATCTTTTTGAAGAAGGATGCTCACTTGATGAATTAAAATACAAGGTTGATACTCAGTCATCTTTGATTCTGCAGGATTCATCACTTGCCGACCTGGAAGAAAGATGCGGTATCAGGGTTGTTCAGATAAACAATATGGTTATTGAGATTGACCCTCAAGCTTTAAAACTACTTTCATTCGCATCTATGGCAAGTCCTGCTCCCGCACCCGCAAGTAACAGCAGTTGGAAATGCACCTGCGGTAGTGTGAATTCAGGCAACTTCTGTCCCCAATGCGGAAGTAAAAAACCTGAAGACTGGGTTTGCTCCTGCGGAAACGTAAATAAAGGTAAGTTCTGCTCCGAATGCGGAACACCGAGAGGATTTTAAAATTACAAAAAAAGAAGTGATAAAACGAAAAAGTTATCAGCTTTTTTATTGGTCTTTAGGCAGACGGGAGTCGAACACATTACGGTTTCGCTCGTCGCCTTATTCCGTGCGGCTTCGCACTCATTATTGAAAAGCGTCAGCTTTCCTGCAAATTCGTACTTTGCCGTACGAAAAATTCGACGGCAGAAACTCT
>JAZQWT010000094.1:0-32414 GCA_045632485.1 Acutalibacteraceae bacterium | reverse complement strand
TCAGTTCTGTTACGGAAGCCTGTTTTCTCCCTCATACTCTGGATATGGGATTTAACGGTTCTTACTGTAATATTCAGATTCTGCGCAATTTCCGCATCAGGCTCTCCGCCTGCAAGCTGACGAAGAACATCAATTTCTCTTTCGGTAAAATTGATACTCAATGCATCACCAAGCTTAAGAAGAGGTGTATCCTGGGGGTAAATTGATTCCCCTGCCATAGTTTTATCCATTGTGGAAATAAGGTTTTCAGCTGTAGGCTCTTTATACCAGAAGCTTTCAACTCCTACCTCATGGGCTCTGTCAATAAAACTGCATTCGGGCTGACTTGTGATAATAATTATCTTGATATGGGGGAATTTTTTCTTTATTTTCTCCGCTGCATCAAGTCCGTTTGCATTCATCGCAGTACAAACATCCATAAGAATAAGGTCAACGGGACTTGTAAGGCAATAAATTTCTGCCATTGCGGCACTTTCAATTGAATGAAGAATAGTATACTTTTCGCTTTCGCCTACAAAAATTTCTATAAGCTTACGAGCCATCGGGTCGTCTTCAACTATCATTACTTTTGTCAATCCCATTCACCCCTTTCTTTATTTATGCTTACCTTAAGTTTATACTGTGGAGACGATTCTGTCAACATCTCTCCGCCTGAAGATTCAACCTTGCTTCTTAAGGAGCCGAGTCCTCCGCCTTCTGAAATTCCGTCTGAAGGCACTTTTCCGTCATTGGTAAATTCTGCGCAGAGAAGGTCATCTTTTTCATAAAATTTCACATAAAGGTTTTCTGCACCTGCGTGACGCACTGCGTTTGTAAGCGCTTCTGCCGATGCCAGAACAAAAATCTGTGATGCTCTGTTATCGTCAGGTAATTTTCCGTCAATTTCAACTTTAACTCCTGCAAATTCACCCGCTTTTATCAGGCTTTCAAGAGGATTTGCACTTTCTGTATATTCACCGTCAGGACGCAGTACAGAAATATTTTTCTTCCACAAATCAATAATAAACTGATAGTCCGTATCGGGAAGATTCAGACAATGCCTTGTTGTAAGAAGTGCCTGTCCCATGGAATTATGTATGCGAATTTTAGTTTCAAGCCTTTCTTTGGCTCTCGTTGTGCTGTCAACTGTTTCGCCGTATTTACGAAGACGATTGTTCATCTTCTCAATATCGCGGTTTTTATTTCGCAGGTCTTCCGAAAGATTATAAAGAGAAGTTATGTCAATTGCAGTCAACTGAACCGTTTCTTCGTCAATTTCTGTGTGTTGGAACATCCATACTGTACCGTCAGGAACTCTGAACTGTGGCTCATCACCTGTTAAAAGACATTCAACGCTTTCAATTGCTTTACCTGTTTTCAGCTGTTCCCAGAATGTTTTTGCATCCTGCAATTCTTCACCTGCAATAATGTGGCTTAAGCTGTTCATTTTATGGTTTGAAAGCCTTACCATTCCCCTTTTATCAGAAAAGCAAAGACCTGTTGGAAGATTATCAAGGCTTTCTTTTACCGAGTTGTGAGAAATTGAAGTTCTTCTGTATTTTCTGTCTTCCCATATAAGATAGCACAAAAAAATCACATTTATAATGTTAGTCAATATAAAAGGTACGACAGAAGTTTCTGCTACCATCTGCCAAATATGAGTAAGCTTTATTCCGTACAGATACATATAATGAACTGCCGTATATGCACAGCAAAAAGCTGCATTTACTGCAAGAAGCAGAAGTAAAACTGACTTTCGCATTTCATTATTTTTACGCAAAAATACATGTGGAAGCACACACAATGCACCAATCAACGGAATAAACATCAGTATCAGAAAAATAGAACGGAGCAAACTGCTCATTTCACAAAATATCATTCTGCCTCACCTCCGATAAAGAGTGATGCATCAAATGTTATATCATTTTCCTGAACATTGAAAGAAACTTCTCCTCCATCAAGGCTGAATGAAGTGAGTGTACTCTCGTCAAAACCGTCATTACTGCCTATCTGGATTTTCATTTCAAGGGAGTTTCCGTCGCTTTTCAGAATAACAAGCATCGCCGTCATATCACCAAAATAACTTTCGGCAATTTTCTCAAACAAATCATAAAACGCAACTATATGGCGTGTTTTAATTTTATTTCTCAGCTGACTGTAATAAGATGTGGCAATTCCTGCAAAACGCATATTATCGAGAGACTCTCTTATACAGAATTCAAGTTCTGCACCTGAAATATACGCATTGTCTTCATTGATAAGAAGCAGATTTCCTCGCCTTTTTATGTATGCACTGATTATGCAAATCTGCGACAGGGCATCTTTTGCAACTTCAGGATTTTTCTCCGCTTCTTTCAATAAATCGTCAGCCTTGATAAGCTGTTCTGACATTTCATTTATAATTCTGTCATAAAGTCTGTTTTTCTCGTCAAGACGTGCTTTTCTCTCTTTGATATCAAGTTCTGCTTTCAGAAGAACATTGTTTTCGCTTAACTGTTCCTGAACTTCAGCAAGGTCTTCGTACAATTCTTTGATTCGTCTTATATCTTCCTGCCACAAAACACGACCGCCTGAAACGGGTCTGCTTTGTAACTGAATTTCACCTAAATCAACAGCACCTGACTCAGCCTGTTTCATTGTAGTTGTTGTCAGTTCAACTGCACCTGCAGAAGAGTTACATACATTATATTTCCCGTCAACAATCTGTGCCGCAACCGTTGACACCCTGAACAAATCACCGTAGCCTGAGTTTGAACGGATAAGTCCCGACTGTATCGCACTTTCAAGGAGAAGAGCAATAATAAGGCAGTCAACAGCTGTCAGATCAACATTGAAAATCAGTCTGAAAGCATAAAGAATCCAGAAAACAACTGCAGAAACCATTATGATAACAGGCATTTTCTGAAAGGTTTTACTGCCCGGTACACGGCTTTTGATAAGAAGCATCACAACAAAGTAAAATCCGAGTGCAACAAACCACGCAATAACTACATAGAAAAGAAAACCGTATGTATATTGGTCATTGTAATTTTCAATTCCGTCAGTAAACTTAAACACAAGCTGATGAAAGTCATTTGTCATAACAATGCCGATAAGTATGAATGCGGGAATAAAGAAAAAATTCATCTTCTTCGGCAAGGTGTAATTTTCAGATTTTCCGCTACAGATAATTATAAAAACACCAAGCAACGGCACAAGAATCATAGGTATATAATAGCAGTACCACAAATATCTGCCTATCATATCAAATGGAGAAAAGAATCGCCATTTGACCGTTCTCACAGCAATCCAGAAAATCATAAGTATTCCTACGCCCATAAGCAAATGCCGTATCTGCTTGTTGATGATTCTTCTTTCAATCGACACACACCATGAAGATAATAAACCTATGTATATAAAATTCGGAAGGAAGCCAAACGCTGTGCGGAGAAGTATATGGTCAGTGTAACCGTAATGCCCCGTATGGCTGAACATAGCAGCAAAAAATATGATAACTACAGCAACAAGATATGTCATTTCTTTACGCTTTGTCTTGTTCATGCCCTTCCCTCCTTTTATTTTATGAAACGAGTATATCATACATTTCCGAAAAAATCTACAATAAAGTAACGTGAAATGATATTTTAAAAAGCGTTGCTTTTGGTAAATAACCACTCCCTCCTGCAACGCTTTTATTATTTATAGTACCACTTCAACCTCACTATCATTCCTGAAATAAAACGCCACACGTTAATCTGCACCACTTATACGCGGTAGGCTGTGTTCAACCCGAAATTATGTTGCATAGGTCCTGAACCCTTGCCTAAATCAAGCTGTGCGGCAAGCGCTTCGGAAATATAACTCTTCGCTCTCTGAACAGACTCGTTAAGTTTATATCCCTTGGCAAGATTAGCTGCAATGGCACTTGAAAGAGTACACCCTGTTCCGTGAGTATTGGGATTATCAATTCGTTTACCTGTAAACCACTGCTTTATACCGTCTGCATACAGCAAGTCATCAGCATCGCTTACACTGTGTCCGCCCTTGAGAAGAACAGAACAATTATATATATCGGCGATTTTTTTTGCAGCTTTCTCCATATCTTCTTTGTCGGCAATTGCCATTTCGGAAAGAATCTGTGCTTCGGGTATATTCGGTGTGACAAGTGTTGCAACAGGGAGAAGGTAATCAACAAGTGTTTTCAATGCTTCGTTTTTCATAAGTTTTGAACCGCTTGTTGCCACCATTACCGGGTCAATAACAACTTTTTTTGCCTTATAAAATTTCAGTCTGTCCGCAATTACCCAGATAAGCTCACTTGAAGATACCATTCCGATCTTAACTGCATCGGGGAAAATATCTTCAAAAACCGCATCTATCTGTTGTTTCAGAAAATCAGGTGTTACTTCCTGAATTGCACGGACACCGGTTGTGTTCTGCGCAGTAAGTGCCGTAATTACACTCATTGCATAAACGCCGTTCATGGTCATTGTTTTTATATCTGCCTGAATACCGGCGCCTCCGCTGCAGTCACTTCCTGCAATGGTCAATGCTGTTTTTGTTTTCATTATGAAAATCTCCTTTCATTTCAGCATCGTTTTGTATAGCGGTATAAGGTGGTGCCCCCGATTTACCGCTCATTACTTATATAAGGGAAAGCTCTTTTGCTCTTTCTTTCAGTTTCTCCGTTGCTGATTTCGGGTCATCAGCCTTCATAATGGCAGAAACCACACAAATACCGGCAATAGGAATTCCTTTAAGAATATCGATATTATCTTTATTGAGTCCACCGATTGCATTAGCGGGAATCGGAACAGCATTGCAAATGTCCCTCAGAGTATCAGTAGATGTAAGAACTGTTTTGACTTTGGTGGTTGTAGGATAAATCGCACCAACTCCCAGATAATCGGCTCCTTGACTATAGGCTTCTTTTGCCCAAGGAACTGGTTTTGCGGTAGCTCCGACAATTTTATTTTCGCCCATCAACTTTCTTGCAGTAGTAATGGGCATATCGCTTGCCCCAACGTGAACACCTTCCGCATCAATCGCAAGTGCAACGTCAACTCTGTCATCGATAATAAGAGGTACATTATATCTTTTTGTAATTTCGTGCACCTTTTCTGCAAGTTCCACATATTCACGGGTAGACTTTTCCTTTTCGCGAAGCTGAAGAAGTGTTGCTCCGCCTTTGAGTGCTTGTTCAACACGGTGAAGGAATTCTTCTTCGGCAAAACCCGTGCTGTCAGTAATAAAATATAAAGTAGTATCAAGATTTTTCAATGATTATTTCCTCCGATTTTATAAAGTTATTTAAATTTTCATCGGTTATGGTTGATATATTATCAATCAGATTAACAGAGAAACTGCCGTTACCTTTTTCAGTTTCAGATAATTCACCACAGATGCCAAGAGTGGCACAAGCCTTCACCGATGATGAAACTGCATTATCAAACGGTAGAAAACAAGCACATATTGCTCCCAGCATACATCCCGTGCCTGTAACACAAGAAAGCTGAGGTGTGCCGTTTTTTACATAAAAAAGTTGAGTGCCATCGGTTACAATATCAGTTTCACCGCTCGCAATAACTGTTATATCAAATCTTTTGGCGAGAGCAACTACGGTTTTACTGACGTCTTCAACGGTCAACCTCGAATCGGAGTCAACACCTTTTGATTTATAATCAGAGTTAAATAATGCTCTGATTTCCGAATAGTTACCCTTTAATACAGTAGGACGGTATTTTTCAATCAGTTCAAGAGCATATTTTCTTCTCATTTCCGAGCAGGAAACACCCACCGCATCAAAAATAAACGGAATACTATTCTGAACAGCAGTTTCTGCTGAAATTTCAATGGATTCCAGCCGTGCATCGGTGATATTTCCGATATTCAGCAAAAGTGCATCTGCAGTTTTGGTTATCTCTGCAACTTCACAAGGATGCTCTGCCATAATGGGTTTTGCACCGAGAGCAAGAACTGCATTTGCACATTGATTTATTGATATGGGATTAGTTATACAATGAATCAGAGGTTTTTGACGTTTGATTTTGTTTATCACTTACATCCTCCTTCTTTAATTTCTTAACAATCAGATAAATTACAGCAGAAACAATAAATACCCCAATAAAGCTGTAAGAAATATACGACCAGATCATTGTTTCGGGTTTAAAAACATTTATGAGAATCTGGATAGCGACGAAACATATTGTACCTATTGAGGCAATTGTTATTGCATTTGAAACGATACCGCTTTCGCTGCTGTAACTCTTTGTGCCGAGCATATACTGAAACCTTGTAAGCATTCCGTTGGCAGCAAGTTTTTTGAGAATAACATAGGCAATACCACCGCCGATAAGAGTTCCGCAAATAAATGACGGAACATAAAACAACCAACTTAAACCTTCTCTGCCCCAGATATATGTCATAACCGGATATGACATAACAGCACCGATGATACCTGTTCCGATTATTTCTCCAAAGACTGCAAAAATAATTTTACCCTTTGACAATCTGTAGAAAACGCCCGATAAAAATGCACCGAAAACAGCACCTGTCAATGCAATAGGCGGAATGCTCATTGTAATCATCCTGATGATACCGATAAGTGTAGCACAAAGAAGCGAATACCACGGACCGAGAAAAACGGAACAGATGATGTTTATAACGTGAGCCATCGGACACATACCTTCAACACGCAAAATAGGTGATATAACAACACCGATTGCAACAAGCATTGCAAGAACAATAGTTTTAATTAAAGCCTGAGATTTTTTCATAATGATTCCTCTTTCGTATTTTAAACTTTCGGTCGAGAATCATTTTTCTCCTCTCACCCCGAAACACGGGTTCCCATCGCAAAAATACAAGACACAAGGAGCTCCCCTTCTATCCGCCCGAAACACGGGATTCAATATCACAACCTTTCAGAAAAAACAAAAACGGCAAGCTACCGATTTGGTAACCTACCGTTGAGAAGTTGTGTTCTGAAAAATAAAAAGTGACGAAAAATCCGAAACAATTCAGATTGATTCCGCCACGTTGAAACACTTATATATCCAGGCATCCCTACGTTGGCATTATCCAAATCAGGTTATCGGTCGAAGGTTATACCTTCCTCTCAGCCTGTAACACAAGCTCCCGTCTGTTAAATTGTATTTGTATTATACAACTATTTTTTTGAAAATGCAAGAAAAAATTTTACACTTGTTTGATTAAATCTAAAACCTGACTTGTATTTTTCTTGCCGAATGACACATTATCATTATTAATAACCAAACACGGAACACTCATAACATTATATTTCTTCTTTAGTTCATCGAAATGCTGAAGGTCGTAAGCTTCGGCACGGATATTCGGGTTAAGTGTAGAAATTCTCTGGCAAGCAATGACTAAATCAGGACACATCGTGCAGGATAAAGACACCAATATCTTCATATCTACAGAATGGTTTATATTTTCAATCTCCTTGTGTGTCTGTTCGTCAGTTTTCTGACCGGGTCCTGATGCATTATAAAGTCCGAGTACGAACGAGGTAAATTCATGTCCTGACGGCACACCGTGAAAGGCAATACCTGTGTCCGTTCCGTCTTCAAGATAAACTCTGACACAAGGTGCGTGATTTTGCAGGTCGTTTCTGTCAGCTACCGCTACTGTCAGTTTATCTGTAAGCGATACGAGTTTTGTTATAAAATCTTCCAATTCGGATGAAACGGGACGATTATCTAAAAACAGCTTCAATAACAGGTTGCGTTGCATTTTACTGAACACATCTGCCAACTGTTGTTGCATATCTGTTGTGAATGTTTCATCGGAGTTATGAACAGAGTTGCCTTCAGTAACGGATGAATCTTCAAATTCTTTTGGTGTTGGCTGTTTACCGTGCAGTCCTGTTTTTTGTTGTACAGTTGCAACATACTTTTCAAGTTCTGTTGCAGCAAGTGCACCGTCACCCGTTGCTGTGACAACCTGACGTAGAGGTTTTATACACACATCTCCTGCTGCATAAATTCCGTCAACACTTGTTTTTTGTTCAGCGTCGGTAATAATATATCCGTACTCATTGAGTTCAATTACATCTCTTACCAATTCCGTATCGGGAGAATATCCCGCAAAAACAAAAACTCCGAAAAAATCTCCGTTTTCTGCACGGTATTCAGAAACCTCATCGGTTTTTGAGTTTTTATATCTTATATAATTAAGCCCGTTTTCACCTGATACTTCTTCAACTACGGTGTTGGTGATAACGGTTATTTTTTTATGATTTTTTGCTTTATCTGCTACAGATGTGGCACAGGTGAAGTCATCACTGCGTACAAGAATTGTCACATGTTTGGCAAACTTAGTCAGAAATACACTTTCTTCGGCAGCGGCAAAACCACCGCCCACGACAAAAATTTCTTTGTCCGTAAAAAATTCACCGTCGCAGGTTGCACAATATGCAACGCCCTGTCCTTTGTGCTCTTCTTCACCCTTGAAGCCGATCGTTCTGGGATGTGCACCGGTTGCAATTAATATGCCCAGACAGTAAAAATTCCCACGGCTTGTATGAACGGTTTTTATTTCATCATTAATATCAAGGCCCTTAGCTTCTGCAAGGAGACACTCTGCTCCGAAAGATTCTGCCTGACGTCGCATTGTATCTGTGAGTGCTTTACCGCTTGTTTTTCCCATACCCGGATAATTTACAACCTCATCAGTAATTGTAATCTGTCCGCCGAACTGTTCTTTTTCCAGAACCAATACTCTGTACTTCGCCCGTGAAAGATAAATGGCGGCGGTAAGTCCTGCCGGACCGCCGCCAATTACAATTACATCATATAAATCATCAGGATTAATTTTTTGTGTGTTCATTATAACTGTCCTACAAGGTCAAGGCTGGGTTTAAGGGTTTCAGCACCCGGCTGCCAGTTGGCGGGACAAACCTGGTCACCATGTGCATGAACAAACTGACATGCCTGAACCTTACGGAAAAGTTCTTCTGCATTTCTGCCCACATTACCTGCTGTTATTTCATATCCTACAATTTTTCCTTCGGGATTAATAATAAATGTGCCTCTTTCAGCCAGACCGTCAGATTCAATAAGAACTTCAAAATCCTTTGAAATTGAGTGTGTGGGATCTGCAAGCATAGGGTAATTTATTTTTTTTATTCTTTCAGAAGCATCGTGCCATGCTTTGTGGACAAAATGAGTATCAGTAGATACAGAATAAATCTCACATCCCACTTTTCTGAATTCCTCATATTTATTGGCTAAATCCTCAAGTTCGGTAGGACAAATAAAAGTAAAATCGGCAGGATAGAAAAAGAAAACGCTCCACTTACCGAGAATATCATCCTTCGAAACTGTTTTAAATTCATTTTCGTGAAATGCGTAAGCTTTAAAATCTGAAACTTCTTTATTAATAATTGACATAGTAATACTCCTTTTTGATTTAGTTATGCCTTCCAAAGGTTGTGCAGGTTGCAAAATGCATAAACAGTCTTAACCTTGTCGCCTTTTGATAAAGAGAAAGAAATCTTCGGTGGCATACTTGATTTTAATTTTTTCAGCTGAAAGCCTTCTTCCGTTTCCATACACACCCAATCTATATAGTGTTCCGGAGTCATAGGATGTTCTGTTTCTCCTACAGAAACGGTAACTGTTTCGCCGTTAACAGTATAAACAGGTATGTGTTTTTCCTGTGCTCCTTCACTTGCACCGGCAGTTATTTCCTGCATATTTTCACCGCAACACTTTATCGGAACACCGCAGTCTCTTATCATTGTAATTATATTTCCGCAATGCTTACAGATAAAAAATCGAACTTTCAAATCTGTGCCTCCTTTCCGTTAAAAGTATACCCGAAAAAATTTAATAAATTCACAATAATGCGGTTATACTATGACCGGATCGGAAGTGACAAATATGGAAAATATTTTAAAGAAGCCGCATATAAAAGGCTTTACACCTTATGCTCTTGCTGCTTTTCTTGTAGGATTAGTCGGCGGATTTACATCTTTATTCAGTCCTGCTTTTGTGGAAGAATTGAATCTTTCCTATAACAACACAACATGGACTGCTCTTGCTATGGCAATGTCAACTGCCGCCTTTTCACCTGTTCTGGGTAAATTAGGAGACATAATAGGCAGAAAAATAACTTTGATAATCGGCATAATTGTGTTTATACTCGGAAATATTCTGACAGCAACAGCAACAACCTTGCTTTTTATGCTTATTGCACGTTTTATAGTCGGTATCGGAACAGCAGCTATTGCACCTGTTGTAATATCATATATTCTCACAGAATTTCCGCCTGATAAAATAGCAAAAGGCTTTGCTCTTTATATGTTTATTTCCAGCATTTCGGTAATTTTCGGTCCGACTATCGGCGGATTAATTATCGAATATTACGGCTGGCGCACAATGATATGGGTGTGTGTGGCTGTTTCAGTGATTATCTTTTTACTTTGCCTTTTAACTGCTGACAAAAAAGTATCCGTAAAAAAAGAAATAAAGAATTTTGACGGTGCAGGTGCGGTTTTTATATTGATTTTCTTCAGTCTGCTTCTTTGCGTACCGTCTTTCGGACAGAATTTCGGATGGAAATCAAAACTGTTTTTGATAATCCTTATTGCAACTGTTATTTCAGGAATCGGTCTGTATGTATCAGAAAAAAAGGCATTGAATCCCATTATGCAACAGGGATTTATGAAAAGAAAAGCATTCATACTGTCTGTGCTTGTTCTTTTTCTTACTCAGGGACTTATGCAAGCGAATATGACTAATATTATTATTTTTATTAATTACACTCAACCGAAGAATTCTGTTATATCCGGATACGCAATTTCTATTATGTATATCGGAATGGCTCTCGGTGCTGTAATTCTCGGCCCTTTGGCAGACCGTTATGAGCCTAAAAAAGTTCTTGTGGGGTCACTCACCCTTACAGGAATCGGCTGTGCAGTTATGCTTTTGTTTTCACAAAGCACTTCTGTACTCTTATTTGCAACTTCCCTTGGGTTACTCGGATTCGGACTTGGCGGAAACGGTACTATATTTATGAAGGTTGTTCTGTCGGGAGTTTCACATAAAGATTCAGGAGCGGGAACAGGAACGTACGGGCTTTTCCGTGACCTTGCTGCGCCATTTGGTGTTGCCGTATTTGTGCCGATGTTTACTAACAGAGCAGCAAATCTTATAAATACAGGAACGGCAGAAATTACCGCTGCAATTAACTCTATAAAACTACTTGCGGTTGTTGAATTAGTTTGTATTGCAGTCGGAATAATTACCGTGCTTTTCTTACCTGAAATATATAACAATAAAAAAGGAGAAGCTATATGAAATTGAAGGATAAAATTGTTTTAATCACCGCATCTACCAGAGGTATAGGTCTTGCCTGTGTTAAAGCATGTGCCAAGGAAGGTGCTACTGTTTATATGGCGGCAAGAAATCTTGACCTTGCCAAAGAAGAAGCGGATAAACTAATTTCTCAGGGTTATAAAGTGAAATATGTTTATAACGATGCCAGTAAGCCGGAATCTTATATTACTATGACAGAAGATGTAGTAAATGATGCAGGTCGTATTGATGTGCTTATAAATAACTTCGGCACTTCAAATCCCGGCAAAGACCTTGATTTTCCAAACACCGATATCGATGTTTTCCTTGACACTGTAAACATAAACCTGAAAAGCGTATTTATGGCAAGTCAACAAGTTGTTAAACACATGGCAAAGCAAGGCGGAGGAAGTATTGTTAATATTTCTTCAGTTGGCGGTCTTGTGCCTGACATTTCACAGGTATCATACGGAACAAGCAAAGCGGCAATAAATTATCTTACTAAGCTGATAGCCGTTCACGAAGCGAAAAATAACATTCGCTGTAATGCGGTTCTTCCCGGAATGACTGCAACTGATGCCGTACAGGAAAAACTTTCTGAGGAGTTTAAAGGACTGTTTCTTCGCCATATACCTTTCGGCAGAATGGGCAAACCCGAAGAAATAGCGGCTGCGACAGTGTATTTTGCAAGTGACGAATCAGCTTATACCACAGGGCAGATATTAACTGTATCAGGAGGATTTGGTCTGGCAACACCCCTTTATGGTGATTTATCAAACAAAACAAACCGAAGATAATTTTTTATGCAACACTACTTGCAAAAATGACGAATTGTATTAATTATGGTAATCAATGCCAAATCAGATACTGCATAAAAAATCATACACCCCGAAAGCGAATGACTTTCGGGGTGTATATTATCTGAATTCTTTAAAAACGTTTTTATTGATTACAGTGAATGTTTAAAAGCGTTAAAGTATTCCGCCTGTTATAGTTTTTCAGGCACAGCCACTTCTTCGGGAATTTCTTTGGTACTCTCCATAAGAGAATTACGCTTTTCAATCATAGCCGCTGACTCAACCGGGATTCCCGCGTGAAGATTTCCGGGTTCCATAAATTCAAGTCCGCCTTCATAATCTTCAGGGTAATAACCTTCTGCGGCAAGCTTTTCTCTTTGCTTAAGAACCTCCATAACATATTCGTGCTGCGGATTATTGAAATCCCAGAACAGATACGGAACAATCATCAGGACGAAACCGGCAAGGTCAAATGCCAGCGGAACTGCAAGAATGTTGAATCTTGCAGAATCAATATAAAGAACATCCCAGTTAGAATTAAATCCGTTTTTGAGAATAATTACAGGTATTATCAGACTGACAAATGTTGTAACGGGAGAAATAATCCAATTGAACACGCCACTGAAATTTTCAAGACGTTCACCTGAAAGATACATCTGATAGTCGTTCTTTCTGACACCCATATCAGAATCGGCAACATCAGGAATTGATGTTGCAAAGCCTTTAATAAACTCACATGTAAAAATAACTATACCACACAGATTCTGCTTTGTGGGGAAAGCCATAATTGTCAACATTTCTGCAACGGCACTTACCGCACATATAATAAGCTTGGCAACTTTCAGACTCCTGTACGAAAATCTCTTTACAAAATAAGGAGCAATAAAGCTGAGCGGTGTTGATCTGAAGCTCATCAATGTTTTCATCAGCCCGTAAATTGCACATTGGGTATACATACGGAATGAGAAGAAATACATAACATTTGTAAGGTCTATCATTCCGTTACCGAAAGAGTCAAGCAATGTAGAAATGGTATTAAGCCAGTTATACTTATTTTTCATTACCTGAGAAATTCCGTACCAGAATGATATTTTCTGTTTCTTCTCAAGAGGAGGCTGAGGAATTCTCTCAGTAATATTTCTGATGCTTATCAGAGTTAAAGCACCCATAGGAATGAATACTGCAGGAACAACAAACTTGTAAAATCTTATGTCATCAAATGCAATTCCGAAAAGCGGAACAATAACATCAAATATGTTTTTGACAAAATGCGACAGTTTTACAGGCCATGTTCTTACAAGCATTCTTTCGTGAGGATTGGGAGAAATATTCTGGGTACACTGTTCAATAACATTTTCGAACGGGAACATATCATAAATCATAAACAGAAGATATGCCATCCACATTCTGTCTTCAACCATTTTCACATTATAAATCGGAAGCCAGCCGATAAGGATTATCATAATTGACTTCTGGAAAAAGTTCGAGAACAGCACATATTTATATCTTCCGTATTTGGGGACAAGCTTCTTTCTCCACATAATATTACGCAGTCCGCCGTAGGCATTGACAAACAACTGAATACCTACTATTTTAAGGAAGCTTCTTGCACTTACGCCATTTATACCATCAAGCAGTTTACCCAAAGATGAGGGAAGAAGCAGAGAGGAATCAAACACTATCATACAAAGGCCTAATAGTGAAATCGCACTGAAAAAAGCGAGAAATTTTCTTTCGGTTTTCTTTTCAAGAAGACCAAGATTATCATTAATATACCAGTTGAGAATATTCCACAGATAGCTCAGCGGAAGACCGATAAGCGTAATAACCGAAAAAGCAAGATACGGCAACTGGTAATGATACATTATGAGGAAGCATGATGCGCTGAATCCCAGATAGCTGAGAGGTGCTTTAACGCTGTAATTCATTCCCACGCCAAAGAAAACTGTCAGATATTCTTTGAACGGAACATAGTTTCCTTTTTCTCTGTCAGGTTCATTCCAGTGATTTTTTACGTTCTGAAAAACATCTTTTATGTTACCTTTAGCCATCAGTTTGCCCTCCTTTTCTGCCCATAAACAGCCTCAACATCTTTAAGGGACCTGGGGTTCTTTTTCGGAAGCCAGTTTTCACCGGTTTCAATAGAGTCTTCATTTTCGGCACCGAGATATATTTTTTCACATCCCAGGTCACCGTAGAAAGCATGATGTCCGATAAACTCTACACTTTCCGGAACATATATATATGTAACTTTTTCACAGTATGAAAATCCGTCTGAGCCGATTGATTCAACACCGTCGGGTATTGTAATTGTTTCAAATCCCTTACACTTGAAAAATGCAAGAGCACCGATTTTTCTTACAGATGAGGGAATAGTAACATATGTCAACGCTTCACAGTCACTGAAGCATGAATCTTCGATTCCGGTAACTGAATCGGGTATTACATAAAAAGCCTGCTTTGAAAACTGCTTTTCGTACTCTTCAATTTCTGCTTCTGTTTCATCACCGTATTTTTTCGAAAACTCATTAAGAAAAGCCTCGGCAGTCTTATCGTCGGAAGGCGCAGCAAGACCGGCTTCAAGTGCCGTTCTGTATTGATGGTTTCTCATGGGATGAAGGATAATTTCTTTCATATCCTTCGTATACAAAACACCATCTACTGAAGTGTAATTCTGATTCTCGGGGTCAACGATTACAGCCATAAGGTTTTTGGTGTAGTAAAAACAATGAGGCTGAAGTTCCGAAACATCTTTTCCGATAAAAACAAAGCGTACATACTCATTACAGCTCATAGCGAATTCACGCACACCTGTAACCGGTTTTGTGGGTTCAGCAGTACCTGCATCATCTCTGACATAATCAACATGCAGTGTTATATTATCTTCCTTACCTACAAACTGTTCAAGAGTATATCCTGTGTCATTTTCTTTGTATGTATATTCGTCTGAGCTGATTGAGTTAAAGCTGAAATACAGAGAGAGACCGACAAAAATTGTTATTATAATTATGAAAAAAACCTTAAAGATTGTATTCTTTTTACCTTTCATCTTCAAGTCCGGCTTTTTATCAAAAATCGGGTCATAAAGCAATTCCGTTTTGCTGATTTCTACATTGTTAGCCATCAAACCATGCCTCCCTTTTGTATCTTTCCTGTTCTATTTTTTCTTAACGGAAAGAAAATTTATACATCGTTATTAAATATTATATCATCTTTTCGGCAAATTGCAATTATATTTTAAACTTTCGGAGAAAATTTTAAACATTTTAAACATAAAACAACTTTTTTGTACTTTTAATTCTTTATTTCCCCTAATTACTGTTAAAAAATTTTATATCCGAAACTTTTATAACATAAGTTATAATCAAAGCTATTATTAATACGCCTTGTATTTCACCAAAACCTGTGATAAAATACTTTTAACAGTTACATATAAGGAGTGTTGATTATGAAAAGATTCGTACAGGTCGGTTGCGGAATCCGTGGTATAGAAGGATATGCTGAGCCTATACTTAAAGACTTCAAAGAGCATATTGAACTTTGCGGTGTATATGATATCAATCCTAAGCGTGCCGCACTTGTAAGCTTCTACGGTGGCACTGACGTTCCTGTTTATGATGATTTTGATGAAATGCTGCGTTCAGTCAAACCTGACACAGTAATAGTAACCACTAAAGACAGTATGCATGATTTTTACGTTATCAAGGCGTTAGAAGCAGGTTGCGATGTAATTGTTGAAAAACCGATGACAACTACTTTTGAAAAAGCAAATGCAATATGTGCTGCTGAAAAGAAATCAGGAAAAACCGTTACTGTTGTTTTTAACCTGAGATATCTTCCGTTTTTTGCAAGAGTTAAAGAGATACTTAAAAGCGGTGTTATAGGTGATGTTCTCAGTGTTCATTTTGAATGGTTACTCGACACACAGCACGGTGCTGATTATTTCAGACGCTGGCACAGAAAAAGAGAAAATTCAGGTTCTTTACTTGTACACAAATCAACCCATCATTTTGATCTGGTCAACTGGTTTTTAGAAGATGACCCTGTCGCCGTAAATGCTTTCGGTACAAGAAAATTTTACGGACCTACACGCGAGGAACGTTCAGAGAGATGCCTTACATGTGAGTATAAAAAGACCTGCGAGTTTTATCTTGACATAAATCAACCGCCCATGGATAAACTTTACCTTGCCTGCGAAGATGCAGACGGTTATTTCAGAGACCGTTGTATTTTTTCTGATGAAATTGATATCGAGGACACAGTAAGTTTAAATGTTCTTTATAAAAAAGGTGCCGTTATGAGTTATTCTCTGACTGCACATTCACCGTATGAAGGTATGAAAATTGCATTCAACGGCACAGACGGACGCCTTGAATTTTGTAAAATGGACGGCAGGTATCCTGAATTAGGTCAAGGACTTAATAACGTAATTGCAATTTACAATCGTAATGGTGAAAGAATTATTATAAATGCGCCACAGGATTTGCCGGGCGGACATGGCGGTGCGGATGAAAAAATCAGAAACAATCTGTTTATAGGCTGTAAAAGCGACCCGTTGGGACAAATGGCAGACGTGCGTGCCGGTATGATGTCAATAGGCATAGGTATGGCAGCAAATGTTTCTATGAAAGAAAACCGCAGAGTTTATCTGAATGAATTTTATGATGAACTTACATAACATAGATAATCCCAACCCACGATAAAGCCGGTTCATTTTTCTTTGAAAATATTTAATAGTTACGTTATATTGAATTGAAGAAAAAGTTTATAAACTTTTCAGCAGAGGTGAAATTTATGATTCTTGAAAAGCAGGTTATTAATATGTATAAGAACCTTGCATACACACGTTGTGACGACAACGGCACTGCATATTATTTTTCATCAGATGATTTTGAGGGACTCAGCAGAGAAAGCTATCCCTTCACATCCTCAATGGGACACAAGCTGCAGGGATATATTTATAATTATGAAAACCCCGTAAAAGGAAGGCTTATCGTTTTTGACCACGGATTTTTCGGAGGTCACCGTTCATATATGAGAGAAATTGAAACACTCTGCAGACACGGATACACTGTTTTCGCATACGACCACACCGGCTGTATGGAATCGGGCGGAGAAAATCCTAATGGTATGACACAATCACTGAGGGATCTGAATGACTGCCTGTGTACAATTAAAAAAGACAAGCGTTTCGAAGGTGTTGATATTTCGGTAACAGGTCACAGCTGGGGCGGATTTTCAACAATGAATATCTGTGCCCTGCACCCTGAAATTTCAAGAATTGTTGTTATGTCAGGCTTTGTTTCGGCAACAATGCTGATTGAATCTTTTTTCAGCGGAATTCTAAAGCCTTACCGCAAAACAATACTTGAACTTGAAAAGAAATCAAACCCTGATTTCTTCCCTTACGACGGAATAAAAAGCCTTTCAGAAACTGATGCAAAGGTTCTGCTTATTTATTCTGCGGACGACAAGCTTGTAAAAAAACAGGTGCATTTCGACAGACTGAAAAATGCACTTAAAGGAAAAGAAAACATAAAATTTATTCTTGAAGAAAACAAGGGCCACAATCCCAACTACACATCGGAGGCTGTAAAATATCTCGGAGAATTCACAGCCAAGCAATCATCACTTTCAAAGAAAAAACTGCTCACCACAGATGAGCAGAAAAAGGAATTTGTTGATTCTTTTGATTGGAAAAGAATGACAGAGCAAGACGAAAAAGTGTGGAACGAAATTTTCCGTTGCCTTGATAAATAGTAAAACCCTTCAGATTTAAACTATAAATCTGAAGGGCTTTTTTTATATTTTCTCATCAGCTTTTAATAATTTTTTATACACCGTCATACGCATTGTGACGTAACAGACTATACCACCGATAACATTAGATACAGGCTCTGCAAGGAATACCCCTTCCACCCCGAAACCGATTCTCGGCAAAATAAGTGTCAGCGGCACAACGATAATTGCCTTTCGCAATAGCGAAAAGAAAATTGCGTGTTTTGAATCCCCTGTTGCCATAAAAGTTGTCTGTCCGGCAAACTGCAATGCCATAAAAACAAATCCGAAGAAATAAATACGCAACATCTCTATCCCTTTTACTGCCATAGAAGCATCGTCTGAAAAAACAGAAAACCAGAAATTCGGGAAAAGAAGTATAAGTCCCCATGCAAGCATAGTATAGACTATTCCCACATATGTGTTGAATTTCACTCCTGAACAGACTCTTCTGTATTCTTTTGCGCCATAATTAAAACTGATAACAGGCAGTGAGCCGCTTACAACGCCATTTACGGGAAGCATAAAAATTTCGCGTATTGAATTGGCAACAGTCATTATTCCCACATAAAGGTCACCGCCGAAGGTCTGCAATGTGGTGTTGGCGGCAGTTTGCACAAGAAAAGCTGTTCCCTGCATAATAAAGCTTGTCGTGCCTAATTTTACAATATCTATTGTAATATCCTTACGTATTCTGATATTTTCTTTTTTAAGCGGAATAATCGCTTTTTTGCCTGAAATGAAAGCCATTACCCATACTGCCGAAACTACCTGACTGATAACAGTTGCAAGAGCTGCACCTTTTACACCCATATTCAAAACAAAAATGAAAACAGGGTCAAGAAGTATATTTATAACTGCACCGATAACAATGGATAACATTCCGATTTTCGGAAAGCCCTGTGCATTTATGTAACCGTTAAGTCCTGTTGTGATAACAGAAAAAATTGTTCCTGCCAGATAAATATCAAGATAATTCTTTGCGTAAACAAACGATTCTGCACTTGCGCCTACCGCATACAGAACAGGCTCACAGAAAACGTAACCGACTACAGTTAAAATAATTGCAGTAATTATTAAAAGGGCAAAGGAGTTGCCGAGAATTTTTTCTGCTTTCTTTTCCTCCCCTGCACCTCTCGCCATTGAAAATAACGGCACACCGCCATTGCCGAAAAGAGCGGTAAAAGCCATAATCAGCGTTATAATCGGGAAAGTAAGACCAACACCTGTCAAAGCCATTGAGCCTGATGACGGCATATGACCGATATAAATTCTGTCCACAACATTATACAAAAGATGAACTATCTGTGCCACCGTCAGCGGTAAAGCCTGTGACATTATACATTTCCATACAGGTCCTTTTGAAAAATCATTTTTAATTTTTTCAGCCACACAAACCGCCTCCTTTCAGATAATAAAAGTATTTTACTACTTTTTGTAAAAAAAGCAAGAGCTTTCATACGAATAATGAAAGCTCTTTTGTTATTTTAAAATCAATCACCTAAAAGTCCATGGTATCGACCCATCCAGTAGGGAAGAAGGAAGTTATATGGCATCATTGCACGCATACCGTCTGCAAATGTACCGGGGAGAGCCACTGTACGGTTTACAATCTTTGTATTGATATCAACAAATTCTTCTGCACCTGAATCGCACACAAACTGGTTGCCGTCATAGTTTACAAGCACTCTTGCTGAATATTCAAGAGGATATTTAAGCTGTGGCGGAACGCCTGTGCCTTCCTGTTCTGTATCCCACACAAGGTCTTTTCTGTGGCTGTTGAAAACAGGCCAACGAATAAGGTCCATTGTCATTTCAGACAAAGATTTCGCTGCATTTTCAATGTCGCAGTTGTTGTTTGTAAGTGCACCGTAAGTGATGTTGAACAAGGGTGAACGCTCAACCTTTTCGTAATCAAAATGATGTGTAAGACCCATTTTGAAAATTTCCTTCTGTGCCTCGTTATCAGTATAAATAAGAAGCGGATAAATGTTGATAAAATCAAGCTGGTCGTCAATGTGAGCCACGTGCCCGTCTTCAACCTTATACTGAATGCAGTTCATTGCATAGTGATACTTTTTAATGAGCATATCGAAAACTTCGTTATACTTTTCTTCCCCTGTTACATGGTATGTTGTTTTAAGGAACGAAAGAATTTCAAGGGAATTTGTTCCTCTTTCGTAGAACCATCTGTCGTCATTATTAAGAAGCTCAGGCTCCCAGTTTGCCCATGTTGTAGGTACACCGTCAACGTCGCAAAGGTGGAAATTATTTTCGAGGATATGGTCTGTGATTTTCTTTACAACGCTTGCGATTTTTTTCTTTTCATCTTCGTCTGCAACAAGGTCGTAATAAATTCCGTATCCGTAATAATGGCCTGTCATTTCATCAGATGAAGTTTCACCCAGCCATTCGCAATCAGGGTTATCCTCGCAGATGTGCCATTCTTCTCTCACACCTGTTTTGAAATTTTCTTCGTGAGCATATCTTGTTGCTCTTGCAGTAAAGCCTGATTTACCTGTAACTTCTGTAAGCTTAATCATTGCCTCAACTGCTTTTTTTGCGTTTTTCTTTGCTTCTTCATCTTTTGTTACTGCATAACGGAAGCTCTGACTTGCACAGTAAAGCCCTGTGAAAAGACCGTCGTTATCAGAGTTAGGAAGCCATCCTGATTCAAGGTCACCGTATTTACGGAGAATTCTGTCAACCTGATAACCTTCGTTTCTTGTGAAATATTTTACAGCCATTTCATCGTAATGGTTTGCTTTATCTTCAAGTGTCATTTCTTTTGCGGTAATAAGGCTGATACCTCTTTCTGTTACTGCAGCGATAGCACCGCTGTCTGAAACTGCAATCTTTTTAACTGTGGGATGCATAAGCCATACACCGTATGAGAAGTAAGAAATTTTACCTTCAGCAAGAGTGATGATACCTGTGTTTGTTGCAAAATATTTTCTGCCGTCTTCGGCAAAGAACATATCATTGAATGAGCCGTCGGGAACTGAATAAAAATCGTTTCCGTTGAACCAATAATTTTTACCGTCGTAAATATTGAGACCGCTGTCTGTACCAACCCACAGATGACCTAAAGCATCAATTGAGATACAGTTGATTTTCTGACTGAGAACACCTGTAACATTGGGAAGAAGCTCTGCCCAATGACGGCGTTTGCCTTTCATCGACATAAGACCTTCAACAGTTGAGCCTACATAAACTGTTTCACCGTATTTTGATTTATTATCAAGGGCTGCCAGGCAGACCGTAGCTTCAGGAAGGTCTACAATTCTCTCGAATTCATCTTCTTTCATAAGGAAAAGATCTGTTTCTGTGATAAGCCATACAGACTTATCAAGTGCTACTGAAATATCAACAACGGGAGTATCAAAGGAAGCGAGTTTTTTGATTTTGCCTTTATTGATTTCGCAGAGTGAATTACCTGCTGCAGCATAAAGCTTTCCGTTTCTTGTGAAAAGCTTTGATACATTTGCCTGAACTTTTTTAATTTTGCCGTTTTCATATATTGCAAGTGAATCGCCCTCTGCTATGTAGAGAGTTTCCCCTTCAAAAGCCACAGATGTAACTTTTTCCAAATCGATTCCGTTATCAGCAGTTATAAATACTTTATCATACTGCAGAAACTGACCGAAATTAAGTGTAGGTTTTTTCATTTCTATCATTCCTTTTCTGTAAATTTGCAGTTAGCAAAAGTATATCATACTTTTCGTTGTTTGTCGATAAATATTGAAAAAAGTAATACGTTGTGATAAAATCTAATCTGAAAGGATATGATTTTATGAGCAAAGAAATTTTTGAAAAGGCATCTCTGATTGTTGACAAGTATAACAATCAATTCAGCAAATTCGGACTTAAATGCAAAGTATCAAGAAAATATTCCGTACAGAAAGTTTTTTCCTATAAACGTCACGATGGAGTTATTGACGAAATTGAAAACACAGTAAGAGAAAACATCGAAAAAAATAAATATAAAAATGTACCTGACAGGTATCAGTCTCTTGTAATTACACTTTCTCCGCTGAAAGGTAAAATCAAGAGTTGCAGAGAATACGCGTTTTTAATCAGAGGTATTCAACGTTTTAAAGTCGGTGACAAGCCTGAAGAATTGAAAATCAGGGAAGAAAAAGTCCTTGAGAAAATTGAAAAGCTTCTGAAAAAGCTTCTGGCAAAAGCCGAAAAAACATCGCCCGAAAAGCTCTGCAAAAATACTGTCACAGATATTATGCGATATTGTTTGTCTGTCAAGTACGGTTATCAGAAAGGTGAAATTTTAAATATAAAAAGACGGGTTGAACTTGCAGTGTTTATCCTTACTTTAGTTATAGTGTCTGCAATTTATTTATCCCCGATTTTTAAATAAAAAACAATCCGAGGTTTTTCTATGAACAAAAGTTACGGCACAAACCGTGTTTTATGGACATCGTTTATAATTATCACTTTAATAATTCTGCCTGTTATACTTCTCAATAACGGCAATTTATACCTTGTGGGCGACTATATGTCACAGCAGATTCCCTTTATAAAAGAATCTCGCCGTCTTCTCCTTTCAGGTGCACCTTTCTGGAGTAATAACACCTTTTTAGGTGCAAACTTTTTAGGTACATATTCTTTCTATAACTACGCAAGTCCCTTTTACTGGCCCTTGTTTGTTATTCCTGAAAGGTTTATCGGAATAGGTTTGAGCATTACTTTTATAATCAGGCATATGCTCTCTGCAGTTACTTCCCATATCTATCTGAAAAAATATGTAAAAACAGAGCATTTTGCTTTTATTGGTGCTTTGCTTTATGCATTTTCATCTTTCACAATGGATTCAACTTACTATTTCCATTTCATCGATGTAATTGCAGTTTTTCCCCTTATCCCCTATCTCGTCGACGAGGTGCTTGAAGGCAGAAAAAAAGTTTTGCTTTCCCTTACTGTACTTTTAAGTGCAATGATAAATTACTATTTTATCGTTTCAACTTCTGTTTTCTTCCTGATTTATCTTTTTTTCAGAGTAAGATTTTCAGAAAAACATTACGCCTTAAAAGACGCATTAAGATGCATTATTTTCTATGCAGTGGGCGGAATAAGTTCAATGTTTGTTCTTCTCCCCTCTGCACTCAGTCTGCTTGAAACACACAAGGCAACGGGCAGCTTTGCATTAAGCCTTGCACGTGGCTTTGCAACAATCCCGCAGCTTATTAAAATATTAAAAGGCATAGTGCTTCCAAGCGAAGGAATTTTAGGCTCGGCATCAGGCTTTATGCTTTTCACATTCAATTCAAACGCAGCATTTATTCCTTTCTTCGGCGCCTTATTCCTTTTTATTGCAATCAGAAAGAAATCAGACAAATGGTATTATAAGCTGATGAAAATTCTTTTCATCCTTTCTGTTATTCCTTTCGGCAACGGCCTTTTCAGCCTTTTTACAAATATGAACTACACCCGTTGGTGGTACGCTTTTGTGCTGATGAGTATACTCGTAAGCATAAAAGTGCTTGAAGAAAAGCCTGACAAAAACGAAATCAGAAAAAGCGCAAAAACAATCACAATTATTTCTTCTGTTGTGGTAGCACTCTCCCTTTTTGCAAGAGTGATGTGTGCTTATGTAATCAAAAACATTCTGCCCTCAATTACAGAAAAATTCAGTTCACTTATTTCCGCAGACACAGTTGACACAATTCTGAAATCGGCATTTTTCAAGGAACTTTCCTTTGACGATTTCAGGTATATGATTGTTTTTGTTATAATGACAGCCGCAACATATCTTCCCCTTTATTTCTCGATGAAAAAAGGTTGGATTTTCGATGCAAAAAAGGTTGTTCCCGTTGTTGCGGTTATCTGCATTATAACGTATTCACTTTACCTTGTGAATGAAGTGAATGTGTTTGAAAAAGACAAAATTTATCGTGGCGAAGATATTGCGGCAAGCGAAGAAATCTCTTACACGCACCGCATACATTACAATTATTCCTTTGCAAACTATCCTGCAGTTGTAAATGAACCGGGCATAACTGCCTTTATCAGCTTCAAATCTCATTCAACTGCCGCTTTCTGCGACCTTGTGGGATATAAAAATACACTTCATCTCAACTCAAAAAGATATTTTGACACTCCTGCAATCCAGTCAGTTTTAAGTATCAAAACACTTGTTGACAAAAACGGAAATAAAACCGATGCACCATATTACACACCTTTCGGTTTTACATATGACTATTATGTTTTAAGTGATTCTTACGAATACACACAGAACAAAAAGGAAAACAATGAACGCATCGAAACAATGACATATGCTTGTTTCGCAGATAGCGAAACTGCAGAAAAGCTTGACGGCATTGTAAAACCTTTAGATAAAAAATTAAATTGGAAAGAAGCAAAAGCCAAAGCAGGTGCAGAAAATTTTGTTCTTACTTCCAAGGGCTTTACTGCCGTTTCAGAGGGAGAAAAGGAAAGGCTTGTTTTCTTCTCTATCCCACACGATAACGGATGGACCGCATACATTAACGGAGAAGAAACAGAAATCCTTACTATTAACGGCGGACTTATGGGAATTATTGTCCCTGCAGGAGAAAGCCATATTAGCTTTGAATTTACTACTCCCGGACTTAAAATCGGTGCAATCGTAAGTTTTGTTTCATTACTTGGGTTGGGTATATATTACATAATAGATAAATCCTGCCGCAAAAAGAAGTAATTCCTTATACACTTGTTAGAAATTGTATAA
Organism: Acutalibacteraceae bacterium; assembly: GCA_045632485.1. Taxonomy (GTDB): domain Bacteria; phylum Bacillota; class Clostridia; order Oscillospirales; family Acutalibacteraceae; genus SIG575. Next base: position 7,836 of record JAZQWT010000094.1, on the reverse strand, counting down.
AATACTTGACCTTATCCTGAATGTGTACTATAATTTACTGGTATTATAAAAAATATTTTCAGGAAAGGGAAAAGAAAGATGAATATTATTACAACTCTTTTTAATCTGGTAAAGAAAATTTACCACGTAGGCGTTGCCGTTGTTGTGATTATCCCCCTTGTTATCACAATGGGTATGGACGACACAAACAAAAGAGAAATCATTGCTAACGAAAACGCTACAAACCCCCACATTGTGTCTTACGGAGAAATGGAAATCTCTGCTCACCGTTCAGGTGCAGGTATTGCTCCCCAGAACACATTGATGGCTTTTGAAGAAGTTCTCAAGCAAAACGACAAGTACGGTGTTGACACTTATGAATTTGACGTTCAGGTTACAAAAGACGGCAAACTCATTATTATGCACGACCTTACTTACGATTCAACTTCAAATGCAGTTGAAGAATTCGGTCACGAAAATGTTTACGCTAACGAGCTTACTTACGAAGAAGCACAGGTTCTTAATATGGGCGAAAACTTCCGGATCAATGGCGAATACCCCTACAGAGGTTTAAGAGGCGACGATATCCCCTATAATCTTCACGTGCCGCTCTGCGAAGACATTATTGATTACATTGAAGATAACAGCGGTGAAAAAAAGTATAACTACATCATCGAAATCAAATCAAAAGGTGAAGACGGCAAAGTTGCTGCAGATGAGCTTTACAGAATTATTACTGAAAGAAACCTTCAGGACAGAGCAATCTGGGCAAGCTCAAAACAGGAAGTTTCAAACTATATGCAGAAAACTTATCCCGATATGCCCCGTTCAGCAAACATTCTTGAAGTTCTTCAGTTCTACATTTACGCAAGAATGGACTGGGACCTTGATGTTGCAGGTGTAACTTATACAGCACTTCACATCCCCTTCGGCTCATCAGCAGGCGGCGGTATCATCAACCTGGGCACACGTCAGGTTATCAACTACGCTCACAAATACGACATCGCTGCACAGTACTGGACAGTAAACAGCGCTGAAGATGTTGAATATCTTGCACGTAACGGTGCAGACTGCGTTATGACAGACTACCCCGATATGGCATACGAAGTATTGAAAACAATGGAATATTAATAAAAAGAAAGTGCAGATGATTTAATTTCATCTGCACTGTTTTTATGCCTGTTTTATTTTACAAAATCAATTTTTATTTCGCCCACACCGCCGTCTACGTCAATCATATTTTCACCGTTTCCGTAAACAGTTTCATCAGACACGCTCTCGCCTTTTATTGTCGCAGCACCGAGCCCTTTGTCAACGCTTATTCTGTAATTTTCTTCTTTGCCTTTCAGGTTGATATTAACCTTACCTACTCCGCAGTCAAAATCACTGTTTCCTGCAAATTCTGCAGTAACGTTGAATCCTCCTGCACCGATATCAAAATCCGCATCACAGATTTTACCGTTATTTATTGTGAGCTTTCCTGCACCGCCATTAATTTCAGTTTTTTCTGCGGCAATAAGATTTTCAATAATTACTTCCCCTGCACCGAAATTCAGATAAACTTTTTTCGAATTCAATACATCTGCAATAAGTTTTCCTCTGCCTGTTTCAATTTTAACCTTGTCAAAAACATATCCTTTCGGCACTGTAAGCACTGTCTGGCCGTCTTCCCTGATATCCGAAGAAGCCTTTTTCTCTGTAACAGTAATACTTCCGAGCTTTTCTTTGGCAACGACATTTCCCTTTGTTGACCGCACAGAAAGCTTGTCACCCTCTTTTATAATAAGGTCTGTATTCGCAAGATTTATTTTAAGGTGCTTCGTATTTTCACCAACGGAAAACTCTTTATCCTTTATCTCAAAATCAGATTCACCTGCGAAATCGGAAAAGGCTGTCAACAGACTGATACCACCGGTCAGAACACCTGCAATCAGACAAAAAGCAAAGGCTATTGCAAGATATTTTATTATCTTCTGTGTTCCCGTCATTTTATATCCGCTCCTCCGAAAATGCAGTTACCTACAATATATACTGTAATATTACTGTCTGCTGTTTTTACTGCACGTTTATCTGACATTCCGCCGAAAACTGAACTTGAAGAAATTTTCACATTAACATCAGCAGGAAGATAAACATCAACTCCGCCGAAAACACTGCAGATATTTATAACTGCACCGTCTGTTATTATAGCATTTCGCAAGTCACATTTCATTCCGCCGAAAATAGCATTGAATTCTGCTGCTGAGAATACTCTGCCTGAAAAATCAAGGTTCTGCCCTGAAAAAGTGACAGCGTACTCCTCAGGCTTTATTCCGCTTGCATCAAGCTTTTTCTTTGCTGAATTGACTTCTTTATTGAAAACATCTTTAAAAATCATTTTAAGGCCTATAAGAACAATTACAAAGGGAAGAAGTAACTTCCATATCATTGCTTTGTCAATAACATCCTGATAGCCAAGGAGTAAAACTACACCTACTACCGTACCTATAATACTGAATGTTTTTTCTTTTTCAGTAATGATACCTACAAATGACGGAATTATAATAAACAATGTCCACCAGCCGTCAAAGAAAATTTCAAAATCTGTAATACCAAGAACGTTAAGACCTATAACTGTGCCTAAAGCTACAAGGACTATTCCCCATACGACACTTCTGACTCTGTTCATAATATCGCTCCTTTCATCTGAATAATATAAAAAATTTATTTTATATCATAAATCAAATCACCGAAAGCTTTTTTGCCCTGTGTTGTAAATTTTTTAAGTACAGAAACTGCAGGATTCATAATTTTAAGAAGCTTCATATTCTTACCCATACCTGATGCAATTTCTTTCACCATTTTACAGGTGCATACATAGTTTTCATCCTGCGGGAAGAAAAGTCCGTCCTTTTCTTCGTCTATAAGAGTTTTTACAAACTTACTTAAATTATCAACATGAATCATACTTCTTTTATTTTCATAATCAGGGAAAACAGGAAGCATTTTTGCAAACTTCACAAGCATCTGATAGTTGCCTTTGCAGCCATCACCGTAAACCATAGGCGGACGCATAATTGCAACTTTAAAATCATCACTTCTTAATTTTTCAAGCAATTCTTCAGCCTGAATTTTTGATTTACCGTAGTTACTCTTGGGTGCAGGAGGAGTATCTTTTGTAATAACACCTTCTTCAACACCGTAAACACTCATAGAACTCAGAAAAACAAACTGTTTTACTTTTTCTTCTTTTGCTTTTTCTGCAACCTTAAGAACTAAATCTCTGTTGACTTCGTAATAGAGATGAGCATTTTCTTCTGTTTCTTTTCTGTGAGCAATTCCCGCCACATGGTATACGGAATCGTAAGCTGAAAAATCTTTTTTATCCCAATTTTCATCAAGCATATCAAGTGTATCAACCTGATAATCGGAAAAGTTTTTCATAAATTCATCAAAGCACATACCGATATAACTTCCGGCGCCTGTGATTAAAATTTTCATTTTTTCGCATGCTCCTTCTTTTCCAATTCGCCTGTTCCGCCTTCTACAACACCATCGGATTTAAGAACTGATACAACCGTACCGATAAAACATTTCACATCAAAGCCAAAACTCATTTTTTCAACATATTCGCCGTCAAATCTTGCTTTCACATCAATGGGAAGTTCATCTCTGCCGTTAATCTGCGCCCAACCTGTAAGACCGGGACGAACATCGTTTGCACCGTATTTGTCGCGTTCTTCAATTAAATCGTACTGATTCCAGAGACACGGACGAGGACCGATGATTGACATTTTGCCCGTAAAAATCTGAAACAGCTGAGGAAGCTCATCAAGTGAAGTTTTTCTGAGGATTCTGCCTACCTTTGTAATGTACTGTTCAGGATTTTCAAGAAGATGTGTAGGCATATCTTTGGGAGTTTCCATCTTCATTGTACGAAATTTCATAATATTAAAATATTCCTTATGAATCGTAAGCCTTTTCTGTTTAAAGAAAACAGGACCGGGGTCATCAATCTTGATTGCAATAGCAAGAATAAGGAATACAGGAGAAAGGAAAATTATCCCCAATCCTGAAAGAACAACGTCAATAAGACGCTTAAAAAATTTGCTGTACATAAATTTACCCCCATTATAAATATATGTTGTTTTATTTGTTATCTTTTCTCTTATAAGTAGGAACAATTTCCGCTACAAGGGACTTGATATCAGATTTTTCGTCTTTTGATGCTTCGTCAAGCAATACAAGCTGTTTCTTGAAAAGTTCATCATCCATTTCGATAGGCTTTCCGATATGAATCAGCTTGTTATCCGTATCCTGCATACCCTCTTCTTTCATAAGAAGTTCTTCAAATAATTTTTCACCGGGACGCAAGCCTGTATATTCAACCTTGATATCAACATCAGGCTCAAAACCTGAAAGACGTATAAGCTGTCTTGCCATAGTATCAATTTTAACAGGCTCACCCATATCAAGAACAAAAATTTCTCCGCCCTTTGCATAGAAGCCTGCCTGAAGAACAAGACTTACGGCTTCAGGAATTGTCATAAAATAACGGATAATATCAGGGTGAGTAACAGTAACAGGACCACCCGCTTCAATCTGCTTTTTGAAAAGAGGAATAACGCTTCCGTTTGAACCGAGAACATTACCAAAACGTACAGCCACAAATTCAGTTTCTGTTTCGCGGTTCATCATCTGAACTACCATTTCGCAAAGACGTTTTGATGCACCCATTATATTTGTGGGATTAACCGCTTTGTCTGTTGAAATAAGAACAAAACGCTTAACACCGTGCTTTGCCGCCGCTTTTGCCATTTTATATGTGCCGAAAACATTGTTTTTGATAGATTCGTTGGGACTGTCCTCCATAAGTGGAACATGTTTATGTGCCGCTGCGTGGAAAACAATTTCAGGTTTATATGTACCCACAACATAATCGGTACGTGCAGTATTTCTTACAGAACCGATAAGCACTTCAAGGTTAAGACCCGGATATTCTCTTTCAAGCTCCATCTGAATTTCATATGCATTATTTTCATAGATATCAAAGATTATAAGCTGTTTAGGATGAGAACGTGCAATCTGACGGCAAAGCTCGCTGCCGATTGAACCGCCACCGCCTGTTACCATAACAACCTTACCGCTGATAAATTCATAGATTTCGTCCATATTTACTTTTATAGTTTCACGGCCAAGTAAATCCTGTACGTCAACTTTACGAAGCTTGCTTACATTTGCTTCACCGTTTACCAGCTGATAAACCGCAGGAATTATCTGCACCTGACAGCCTGTTCTCGAGCATATGTCGAGAATTTCTTTTTTTGTTTCAGAATCACTTGCTGCAATTGCATAAATGATTTTATCAATTTTATATTTTTCAACTGCACTGATAATGTCGTTTCTGTTACCTACAATCGGAGCACCGCAAAGCATTTTGCCTATCTTCTGAGGATTGTCATCAATAACACAGGCAACTCTGTCACTGATATGTTCACTGTTTCTGAATTCTGTAATCAGGGCACGACCTGCCATACCTGCACCGATAATCATAACATTTTTCTTATCACTGTCGGCACTGTGACGTTTCATATACAGCCTTACCTGACGCATAAAGCGGTAAGAGAATCTTATTGCCACGCTGAAACAGAAGCTAAGCACAAAACCTATTATGTACACAGCTGCAGGCATACTGAAAAGACCTGTTACAACGCCTGTTGTACCGAGAAGTCCCAGAACAAAATACGATATAACTATGCGGAAAAACTCATCTGTACTCACAAAAGTCCAGACACTTTTATACAGATTAAAAACAGCTAAAGCAATAATTGTAAGAACACACCAAAGAGGTGCAAACCACAAATATTCTTCCAGGCTTTCATAAGGAATTTTCTCAAAACTGAAATCATACCTTACCCAAAGACCAAAGAAAAACGCTGCCGCAACAGACAGAAAGTCTGTCAGTGCAATGAAAAATGATTTTTTGAGTATCTGTAAGCGCTCTTTAATCGGAAGCCCTTTTGACACCTTATCCACATCCCATCAAAATATTTGAGGATTTTCACAAAACGATATTCAGGCTACCCCATCAACGCCCGAACACCACGCAAATATACATCATAATTATATCATACAGCCCCTGAAAAATCAATACCTCGACAGATTCGCATCATTGCAGAAATAATCGTCTGAAATTGACAAAGCAAAGCTTTTGTGTTAAAATCTTTGTGTATGATTATTTAATGAAAGGAAGAAGATAAATGTTCAGCAACAGAACTCTTCTCATCACAGGCGGAACAGGTTCTTTCGGCCACACCGTTCTCAAGCACTTCCTCTCAACTGACATCGGTCAGATCAGAATCTTTTCAAGAGATGAAAAAAAACAGGACGATATGCGTCACGAGCTTCAACTCAATCATCCTGAATATGCAGAAAAAGTTAAATTTTATATCGGCGATGTAAGAGATAAACAGTCAATTACAGATGCAATGAAGGGTGTTGACTTCGTTTTCCATGCAGCAGCACTCAAGCAGGTACCTTCTTGCGAGTTTTTCCCTATGGAAGCAGTACGCACAAACGTAATAGGCACAGATAATATGCTCCACGCAGCTATGGAAACAGGCGTTAAGAGAGTTGTCTGCCTTTCAACTGACAAAGCTGCTTACCCCATTAACGCAATGGGTATTTCGAAAGCAATGATGGAACACGTTGTTACTGCAAATGCACGAATTGCCGCAGAAAGCGGCGGACCCGTAATCTGTTGTACAAGATACGGCAACGTTATGTGTAGCCGCGGCAGTGTTATTCCCCTGTTTATCGACCAGATCAAAGCAGGTAAACCTATTACAATCACCGACCCTAATATGACTCGCTTCCTTATGAATCTCGACGAAGCAGTTGACCTTGTTAAGTTTGCTTTTGAACATGCAAATCCCGGTGACCTTTTCGTGCAGAAATCACCTGCTTCAACTATTGAAGACCTTGCAAAGGCAGTTCAGAAGCTTTTCGGTGATACAGGCACAAGAATTATCGGCACAAGACATGGTGAAAAGCTCTACGAAACACTTATGACTCAGGAAGAAAGACTCAGAAGTGAAGATATGGGCGGTTACTTCCGCGTTTCAGCAGACAACCGTGACCTTAACTACGATAAATTTATGGTTGACGGCACTGTTCACACAATGGCTGATTCATCTTACACAAGCCACAACACAGAAAGGCTTGATGTTGATGGAACAGTACAGAAAATTCTTACAACTGACTATGTGCAGGACGCTCTTAAAGAACTAAAAAAATAAAAGCAAAAATTATGCCGTTGGATTTGAACGCTGAGCTCCCATAAGGCAGTATTTCTTTAAAATGTGAACTTGCGGCACAATAATGCGTTAAAAAACACCGATACGCGACAGCGTTATCGGTGTTTTTCGCCTTTTCTTGTACTCACAATTTCGCATTTTAAAGTGCTTCGCAGTTTCGTAGAAATGCAAAATTACTTGAATTGAAGCCAAAAATGCAGCAAGGCTGACGCCTTGCGAGGCTTTTGGCAATAATACAAGGAATTTTGTTCGAGAAACAAAAACTTCCTTATGGGAACTCAGCGAAACCTCTCTCTTTTTGTGAAACTTGCAGATAAAAAGAAAAACTCCGGGTCATATGACCTGGAGTTTTGGCAGGGGATAAAGGATTCGAACCTCTACATACAGAGTCAGAGTCTGCTGTGCTACCATTACACAAACCCGCTATCTATCTGTTCACCGCAGCGAACAGATATTATTATACACACAACAAGAAATTTGTCAATAGCCTTTTGAAATTTTTTCAACTTTTTTCGCTGAGTGATTTTTGCACTCGCTCAAGGGCCTCTGCAGCCTCGGCATA